>JAUHYO010000009.1 GCA_030426325.1 Gammaproteobacteria bacterium
GCCGCCGAATCAAGCTCATGCCCGTCTCGAAAGCTTAGCCCGGCAACGACGCCGACCGATTGGCCGGCAAGCGCAAAAAGACTCTGCCCATGGGTGCTGTTATCCGCGCCGCGCCAGGTTCCGAGCAGTTCACCACCGACGCCGGTATCCCGAACCAGATCGGATGGGTCCGGTGTGCGGACGGCAACCACGCCGCCAATCGCAGCACTGCCATAAAGTGCCGACGCCGGACCGTGCAAAACCTCAATATTTCGCACAAGACCCGCGTCGATGAAATCGCGTGTCGCATTGGAGAAACTGCCGCTATCGAACTGGTCCGGCAGCGGCACACCGTCGATTAGTATCGCGACGCGATTGCCACCAATACCCCGGATATTCACGCCCTCCGTACCAAATCGCGTACCGGCCGCTTCGTAGTCGATTCCCGGGATGTAGCGAAACATCTCCGCCAGCGATGTCGACATGTCATCGTGCAGATCGGCGCGCGACAGGACCGTGACGTTGGCGGCGATCTCGCGCACCGAACGTTCGTCTTTGTGTGCGACAACGACAATCTGGTCGATCGGACCATCGTCGCGATTGTCGTCGGCTGCCAAAATCGGGCTCGCCGAAAGCCAAAAAACACCTGCAGCGACGATCGCGACAGGCCGGCAGGTAGACTGTAAATGTGAGCGCATTATCCAGTTCCGGGTTGACTTTTTGTCACCCACTACACTGCCTGATGTCCTGCGCGAAGCCATAGGTAAGTACACCTATCCGCCGACGGTTATCGCATACCCGACACAATCGACTAGAATGCCGCTTTGAGCCACAACGGACGGCCTATGAGTTATCTGACTGTTAAGTTTGTGCACCTGGTATTGGCGGCGCTTTCGATCTCCGGGTTCGCGGTTCGCGGTTACTGGATGATGACCCGCTCCGATTATTTGTCGAACCGAATCGTGCGCATCGCCCCGCACGTGATCGATACGATATTCCTGATCTCGGGAATCTGGCTCGCGGTAACACTCAGCATCAATACGTTTTCACAGCCCTGGCTGTTGGCGAAATTAGTTGGGCTGGTTGCCTACATCGTGCTTGGGACCATCGCACTGAAAAAAGGTCCAACGATGAAAATTCGAGTGGTCGCTTTTGCAGGCGCGTTGCTGGCGTTCGCTTACATTGTCGGCGCTGCGCTGCTGAAATCACCGGCAAGCTGGCTGGTTGCCCTCGGCACCTAGTCCCTGGGCACTTCGCCGGTCGCCACTGCATGCCGGGCTGCGGTCAGCAGCCGGACTGTGTCGACGGGTTTACTCATTAACGTGCTGTTTGTGAGCTGGCGAGCGTCTTTGACAACCTTCGACGTATCCCCACTGACGATAAATGCCGGTATCGGGCGTTGATAGTAATCCCTGATCATGCCGATCGCCTGTGAGCCGGTTGATCCATCCAGCAGGTGAAAGTCGGAAATAATCAGCACAGGCTGATCATCGAGGTGCTCAAGCAATGACGTCGCTTCATTGGCTGAAGCAGCCGATGCGACCCGGTACCCCTCGGCCTCCAGCAACAAGCCCCAGGCATCCGCGACTTTTACATCGTCTTCGATCAGAAGAATCAGTCCACCGGATGCTCTTGGCGGTTGCGGGGCCGGCTGCTTTTCTGCAAAGGCTTCCGGACGACTGTCGGCGACAATGGGGACGGCAACACTAAAGCGCGAGCCCTTGCCCGGCGTCGATTCGACATCGATGCGATGATCCAGCAAGTTGGCAAGCCGGCGCACGATCGCGAGGCCGAGGCCAAATCCCTCGTTGTTGCGACCGGGCGCTTTGCACTGATGAAACTCGGTAAAGATCGATTCGAGCTGATCCTGTTCGATGCCAATGCCGGTGTCGATGACATCCAGGCGACATTCGCCACCGTGCGCAACGCAGTTCAGCTTAACGACCCCACTGTTCGTGTAGCGAATGGCATTCGACACCAGGTTGGTGATGACCTCGGCCAGCAAGTTCGGATCGCTGTGCACGACGGCGTCGCAGGATCGGGCCGAGAATTTCAGGCCTTTGCTTCGAGCCTGCCGATCGAATTCGGCCGACAGGCGATCGACCAGCCGCTGCATCGGAAAGTCCTCAAAATCCGGTTTGACCGCACCGGCGTCGAGGCGACTGATATCCAGCAGTGAGTTCAACAGATTCGTCATCGCGGTCAATGACGCCTCCTGGCTGTCAACCATTCGCAATGCACGCTCATCCTTGACGGTGCGTCGAAGCGCACCATTTAGGAGGCTGAGAGCCTGCACGGGCTGGCGCAGGTCATGACTCGCGGCCGCGAGAAACGCACTATTCGCCTTGTTGGCGCGTTCGGCGGCATGCTGTGCGGCTTTCATGTCGCTTTCCATTTGGCGGCGGATCGACACATCCCGGATGACACTCGTAACGTAGCGGCCACTGCGCGCTTTGAGTGGGCTTAGACTGATCTCGACGGGAAATTCGCTGCCATCCTTGCGCAATGCCACCAGGTCCATGCCCTGCCCCATTGGCCTTACGGTTGGTGCAGCGGCAAAGTGGCTTCGATGGGTCTCATGACGGGCACGTACCGATTCGGGCAACAGCATTTCGACGTTCTGTCCGAGCATCTCGGATCGCCGGTAGCCGAATAATTTCTGGGCCTGCTCATTAACCAGTTCGATGATGCCGGAATCATCGACAATGACCATCGCATCGGGCGCCGATTCCAGCAGGTGCCGGAAGAACAGGTCTGAATGGCCAAATTCCGGATCGTCACTTAACATCGATTTCTATGGGCATCCTGCGTTCTGCGTCGAGTCGCTGCTGCAACCAGTCCAACACAACATCGGCGTAGATTGCGCATGCAACATTGTTGACAAATGGGTTCCCTTCACCGCGATTTGCGAGTTTATCCTGCATGCCGAAGAAAAACGGATGCGGCGACAACAGGATGTCGCAATCCAAGAGTGAAATACGATCGGCACTATCAATAATCTGCTGTGCTGCCGGGCCGGCAGCAAAAGAATAACCCTCGGCAGAAACGGATGTGAGGCTGTCGGCATAAACGACCCGGTTGCATTGCTCAAGCACGCAGGACTCCCAGGTCCAGGTCATCCCCCCGGGCGTATGCCCCGGTGTATAAACGGCCTCGACGGCGACGCCGTCGACGCTCACCGTGTCGCCGTCGGACACGGCTATGACATTCGATATGGGAGCAAACCCGTTCGCGATATCGTCGGAGTACTGCGGATCGTCCGGCTGCAGCTCGCCCGAACTCAGTGTTTTTGCGCCTTCGGCACTGGTGTACACGCTGGCCCCGGTCAGCCGCTGCAAAGCGGCGACACCCCCTGCGTGATCGTAATGCGCGTGCGAAACGAATATCGCCTTGATGCGCATCGGATCAAATCCAAGGCTCCTGATATTGGCTTCAATCCGCGCAGCCGACTGGGGCAGACCGCCGTCGAAAAGCAGCAGCCCCTCGACGGCTTCCACCAGGATCGACGATAAGCCCGCCGTGCCGACGTACCATGTGTTGCCATAGATCCGGAATGCCGGTTGCGGCTGGTTCCACTCATCGCAACGGTCGCAATCAAAATCGGCGTCGGGCTCCAGCTTTTTCGCCTCGCACGCAGCCAAAAAAGCAACCGCTGACAGTGTAATCACAATTCGTATCATGTCATTAGCGATCCATAGAACAGGCGTGCCGATGCCAGCATTAGAAAAACGCCGAACGAAACGCTGAGTATTCTTGGCGATGCCCGGTGTGCAATCCTCGCACCGATCGGTGCGCAAAGCACGGTACTCGGTGCAATCAATGCGAAACCAATCAAGTTGACGTAACCGAGGCTGCCGGGTGGAACACGGGCATCGTTCAAGCCCGCCGCGATAAATCCGACGGTTCCGGGAAGACTGATAACCAGTCCAAGAAGCGCTGCTGTGCCAACAGCACGATGAATCGGATGATTAAACAATGTCAGCGTCATTACCGAAAATGTTCCTCCGCCGATTCCCATCATGCTCGAGATACAGCCAATGGCCGCCGGAACTATCGCAATCAATGGTCCGCGCGGAACCTGCTCCGTCAGGTTTCGGCTGTGCGGCAGAAACGTCATCTTGAGAGCAATTAGCAAGGCCAGCGTCGCGAATACCAATGCGAGAACGCGGCTGTGAACCTGTGCCGCGATCCATGCGCCAGCCAACGAACCCAGCAAGACGAAAGGTGCCCAGCGCCGGACGATTTCCATGTCAACGGCGTTGCGCAGATGATGCGCTCGTGCGGACGAGAGAGATGTCGGAATGATTGTCGCAAGTGATGTCGCCACGGCGACATGCATTCGAATCGCCGGGTCTACACCCAGAAAACCCAGCACCAGTTCGAGAACGGGAACAATGACAATTCCACCGCCAATGCCAAACAGACCCGCCATGACGCCGGCGAGGCACCCGGTTACCAGCATCGCTGCGCCGAGTATGATCCACTGCTCCATCATCACAGTGTGACTCAGGACTTCAACTGGTCGTCGTGAAAATTCAGGTGGTCTTCAATAAATGTCGAAATAAAATAGTAGCCATGATCGTAGCCGTCGTGGACCCTGAGCTCGAGCGGCAGGCCACTGGCATCACAGGCCGATTGCAGCAATTCCGGCTTCAATTGTTCTGCCAGCCAGGGATCATCGGCACCTTGGTCAACAAGAATCCTCGAATACGCACTGTTGTCGGCAACGTTTTTCGCCACTTCGCAGGCGTCGTACTCTGCCCATCGACTCTTGTCTTTTCCGAGATAGTACGACAAGGCCTTTTGCCCCCACGGGCTGTGCAGCGTTGTACAAATCGGTGCGAACGCCGATAGCGAACGAAACATCTCAGGGTTCCGCAGCCCGATAACCAGGGCACCATGGCCGCCCATCGAGTGTCCGGTCAGGCCATGACGGTCTCTATCGCCCGGAAAGTTTTCGAAGACGACGGACTGAAGTTCCTTCGTCACGTAGTCGTACATCCGGTAGTGCTTCGACCAGGGCGCCTCACTTGCATTGACGTAAAAGCCGGCGCCGAGGCCAAAATCATAGTCTTCGTCCGGATCATCCGGAACACCCTCGCCCCGCGGGCTGGTGTCCGGGGAAACCAGCATCAGGCCGAGCCTGGCCGCGACGCGCTGCGCGCCGCTCTTGATCATGAAGTTTTCTTCGGTACAGGTGAGTCCGGACAGGAAGGTCACTACCGGCACCTTGCCATCCTTTGCCGCTGGCGGCACAAAAACGGAAAACCGCATGTCGCAATGATTGGTTTCGGAGGCGTGCCGGTAGAAACCCATGGTGCCGCCGAAGCAGCGGGTTTCGCTTATGGTTTCAATAGTCATAGCGGCCAATTATGGCCGAGTCGACTGACGTTGGGCAATTAAGGTTTCTGAAACACCAGCGTGCCGTTGGTGCCACCGAAGCCAAAGCTGTTTGACATGACGGTCCTGAGTCCCGCTTTTTCGACCAGTTCGGTAACCAGCGGCGTACCGACGACCACCGGATCGGGATCGTTGACATTGATCGAAGGCGCAATGAAATCATCCTCGAGCATCAGCAGGCAATGAATCGCCTCCTGAACGCCGGTCGCACCCAGCGAATGCCCGCACATGGATTTCGATGAACTGTAGCGTGGCATTTTGTCGCCGAACAGTTCCTTCATGGCCTCGACTTCTTTCGAGTCGCCCGCCGGCGTACTGGTGCCATGCGTATTGATGTAGTCAATGTCGCCATCGACTGTCGACCTGGCCAGATCCATACACCGAATGGCGCCCTCGCCAGAGGGTGCGACCATGTCGCTGCCGTCGGATGTCGCACCGAAGCCAACCAGTTCCGCATAAATCTTGGCGCCGCGTGCTTTGGCGTGCTCCAGCTCTTCGACGACAACCATGCCGGATCCACCGGCACTGACAAAGCCATCACGGCTGGTGTCATAAGGTCGCGACGCGGTCGCCGGGGCGTCATTGTATTTCGTTGACAGCGCGCCCATGGCATCGAACAGGCACGCAAGCGTCCAGTGTTCCTCTTCACCGCCACCGGCGAAGATAATGTCCTGCTTGCCAAGCTGTATTTGTTCGGCGGCAGAACCAATGCAGTGCGCGCTTGTCGCACAGGCCGACGTGAGTGAGTAGTTAACGCCCTTGATCTTGAACGGCGTTGCGAGACAGGCAGATACCGAACTCCCCATCGTTCGCGTCACCATGTACGGGCCGATTTTGCGTACGCCGCGATCCCGCAGGATATCGGCGCTCTTTACAATGTTTTCACTGGAGGCACCGCCTGATGCGGCAATGATGCCGGTGCGGATATTGGAAACATCGCTGTCTTCCAATCCCGAGTCCGCAATCGCCTGCTGCATCGCAATATAGGCGAAAGCAGCCGAGTCGCCCATGAAGCGCAGTACTTTGCGATCGATGTGCTCGCTTAAGTCGATGTTAACGCTGCCGGAAACCTGGCTGCGCATACCCATCTCCTTGAAGCTTTCATTGGCGACGATGCCCGAGCGGCCAAGCTTCAGGGACTCTTTGATATCTTCCTTGGTATTGCCGATGCATGAAACAGCACCGAGGCCAGTAATTACAACACGCCGCATGTTTGCGTCCTAGAAATTGTCAGTGGAAGTGAACAAACCGACCTTGAGGTCTTCTGCCGTATAAATTTCCCGGCCATCAACCGAAACCGTGCCGTCGGCCATGGCCAGTGTGAGCTTGCGCGAGATCAGCCGCTTGATGTCGATCTGGAACGTCACCAATTTCGCTTTCGGCAAAATCTGGCCGGTAAATTTGACGTTGCCACAACCCAATGCACGACCGCGGCCCTGATGACCTCCCCAAACCAGGTGAAACCCAACCAGTTGCCAAAGCGCATCGAGGCCAAGGCAGCCGGGCATGACCGGATCATCCTGAAAATGACAATCGAAAAACCACAGGTCAGGCTTGATGTCGAACTCTGCTTTGATCTCACCCTTGCCGTACTTGCCGGAATCGTCCGTGATCAGGCTGATTCGATCGGTCATCAGCATCGGTGGTTTGGGAAGACGCCCGTTTTCCTTGCCAAACAATTCACCGCGCGCGCAGGCTAGCAGGTCCTCGTAGTCGTAGGCATTTTTGCGTGCGGGTAAAGCGTCAGAAGTGGCCGCGCCAGAATTTGTCATACGCCCTCCGGCGTGAATTCGTTCGTTCGCCCGGTCCGGGCATACATAAAACCCGATTTTACGCGGAACCGCGTCCCGGCAGTTTTGAAATTGCGCCAATTGGCGGCTTCAGGCCTTGTCATAGTTGAGCAAAACGGTGTCGCTCGCCGGCGTGCACTGGCATGCCAGTACAAAGCCTTCATTGACTTCCCAGGGCTCCAGCCCATAGTTCGTCGCCATCTCGACCGTTCCACGACTGACGTGTGTTCGGCAGGTTGCGCAGACGCCACCCTTGCAGGAGTACGGCAGCTCGACGCCGTGTTCGGCAGCCGCATCAACAATACTGATTCCAGTGCGAGGCATGTCAAACGACTTCTTATGGCCGTCCATGATGACGGTGATCCTTGCCTGGTCTTTGGTATCGACAGGCGCGGCCGGTGCCGGTCTTCCGCTTTTTCGCGGTACGCCAAATCGTTCGGCATGAATGCTTTCTTTCGCCATGCCGAGATCGGCAAGCGTCGTCGACACCGAATCAATCATCGTGTCGGGACCACAAATATAGGCTTCGTCTGCTGTTACTCCACGGCAGAAATACTGCATCAACTCGCGAACTTTTGACTGATCCAGTCGCCCACTCGCAATATCGAACTCCTGGTCTTCGCGGCTGAACAGAAAGTGCAGCTGCAGTCGATCCGGGTAACGGTTTTTCAGCGCGTAGAGATCGTCGATGAACATGGTGGTCCGTTGCGTGCGATTGCCATAGAACAAGGTAAAGCGACTGCCGGGCTCTCCGCTCAATATCGTCGCAATAATCGACAGCAGCGGCGTAATGCCGCTTCCAGCCGCAAAACCGAGTGAATGCCTCGAATTGTCGGCGTTAACCACGGCATGGAATTGCCCACTGGGTGGCATGACATCCAGCACGTCGCCGATCGTGAGCTCGTCAGCAGCGAACTGGGAAAACTGGCCTCCCGGTTGCACGCGCACACCGATCTGCAGTGGCCACTCGCCTTCCGGCGAACAGATGCTGTAGGTGCGGCGCAGCTTCCGGCCATCGCGTTCAATTTGTATTGGCAGATGCTGCCCGGCATGAAAGGCGTACTCCTTGCGAAGTGACTCCGGGATGTCAAAAACGATTCGAACGGAATCGCTGGTTTCCTGCCGTTTGTCTGCCACGGTCAGCGCATGAAACTGTTTCATAGGCACTTGAAGTATTCGAAAGGTTCAAGACAATCCCTGCAGCGATAAGCCGCCTTACAAGCTGTTGAACCAAATTCACTGACGCGTTCGGCATTTGTCGATTCACACTGAGGACAAGCGACCGGTTTGTTGACGGCGGGCGGGGCAATTCCGTACTGGCGCATTTTTTCGCGGCCCGCCTCGCTGATCCAGTCAGTTGTCCACGGTGGCGACAATACACGCCTGATCGCAACATCGTCGAGACCGTGTTGCTCGAGCTCACGCAATACGCTCGACTCGATGACTTCGGTTGCGGGGCAACCCGAGTAGGTCGGCGCAAGGCTCACTGTAATCCGGTCTCCAAGCTCAACGTCGCGAACAATCCCGAGGTCCAGGATGCTAAGCACCGGGATTTCAGGATCCGGCACGTTTGCAAGCCACTTGAAGACCTGCTCCCTGCTGACGTCGACGGCTACCATGATGCGCCCGGAAACGATCGTTGCAGGTATTGCATTTCGGCCAGCAGATAACCGAGGTATTCGCTATGCCGACCCTGCTTGCCGCCGCTGGCCATCCAGTCATCCGACGGCACACTAAGCGTCGCCCTGCTTATGACCTCTTCAACATCGCGACGCCAGAGCGGCCGGATTTCTTCAAGGTCGGGGCCATTTATGCAGTCCTGAACGGCCCTGTCTGTCTCGTCGCTGGCAAACATCTCGCCGGTATAGCGCCACGCGTCATCCAGTGATGTCTGCACCCGATCGTGGCTGAACTGGGTCCCATCGCCAAGACGCACCAGCCACTGCGAACAATGTCGCAGGTGGTAACGAACTTCCTTAACGGCGCGCGCGGCAAATTCACGAAACCGTGCGTCAGAACAGCGAGCCAATGCCTCAAGCTGATGCACGTAGAATGCGTCAAACAGGAATTGTCGAATTAGCGCGTCACCAAAATGTCCGTTGGGTTGCTCGACCAGCAACAGATTGGCGAACTCGTGTTCGTCTCGCATAAAGGCGAAATCGTCTTCACTGCGCCCCTTGCCTTCAAGTTCACCGGCATAGCTGTAAAGCATTCGAGCCTGGCCGATATAGTCGAGCGCAAAATTGGCGTTGGCCAGCTCTTCTTCAAGTTCTGGTTCCGCCGCCACCAGTTCGACCATTCGCTGCGCGAGAATCAACGTGTTGTCGGCGAGTCTCAGCGTGTAGGCAAGAACGGCCTTGTCGTTGCTCACAGGTTCTCGACTCCATCTGGAATGTCGTAAAAGGTCGGATGCCGGTAGATTTTGTCTTCGGCCGGCTCGAAAAAGGCGGAATTTTCGGCGGGATCCGACGCGATAATCTGGTCAGAGCGTACGACCCACAGACTTACGCCCTCGCTGCGTCTCGTATAGGTATCGCGTGCATGGTCGAGTGCCATCTGGTCATCCGGTGCGTGAACACTACCCGCATGCCGGTGACTCAAACCTGACTTGCTGCGAATAAAAACTTCGTACAATGGCCATTCGTCGCTCTTCATTTCATTCTCCTCAGGCCGCGACGCGGGCCGACTGCTTGCTCGCATAGGCCTGTGCCGCTTCGCGGACCCAGGCGCCATCGCTGTGCGCCTTTTGCCGTTTTTCAAGTCGCTGCTTGTTGCACGGCCCGTTGCCGGCGATCACGTCAAAAAGTTCCTGCCAATTGATTTCGCCGAACTTGTAATGGCCGGTGTCCTCATCGAATCGAAGATCGGGATCCGGCACGCTCAAACCAAGAAAGTCGGCCTGCTGCACCGTGACATCGACAAATTTCTGCCGCAGTTCGTCGTTGCTGAAGCGCTTGATTTTCCAGGCCATCGACTGTGCGGAATGTTTGGATTCAGAATCGTTGGGGCCAAACATCATCAGCGATGGCCACCACCAGCGATTCAAGGCGTCCTGCGCCATGGCCTTTTGCGCAGCCGTGCCACGGCAAAGGGCGTTCATGATGTCGAAACCCTGCCGCTGATGAAAACTTTCTTCCTTGCAAACACGAACCATCGCCCGGGCATAGGGACCATAGGAGCAGCGGCACAAAGGAATCTGGTTCATGATGGCCGCACCGTCGACCAGCCAGCCGATTGCGCCGATATCGGCCCACGTCAGCGTCGGGTAGTTGAAAATACTGGAGTACTTCGCCTTGCCGCTTAGCAGGTCCGCGACCATCTGGTCACGCGAGACGCCCAGCGTTTCGGCTGCCGAGTAGAGGTACAGGCCATGGCCAGCCTCGTCCTGGACCTTGGCAAGCAGGATCGCCTTGCGCTTGAGCGACGGCGCCCGGGTCAGCCAGTTGCCCTCGGGCTGCATGCCGATGATTTCGGAATGCGCATGCTGGGATATCTGCCGAATCAAGGTCTTGCGATAGGCTTCGGGCATCCAGTCCTTCGCCTCAATTTTTTCCTCGGCATCCACGCGCCGCTGGAATGCGCTGAGCAGTTCCTCTGTCTCGGCGGCGATGCGCCTGTCTTTGCCCGCCTGATCCAGGCCCTGTGTGTACATGCTGTTGGCTCCGCTGTATGGACTGCTAATGTGTCACGGTTTTTTTATCATTTCAATGTTTTATGTATCACTTTCTCGATGGCAGCAGCGGCGTGCCGGTCGCTGCCGAGCGACCGCGAAACAGGGTGACCAGTTCGCCGTCCTGATTCCGAATCTCAACGGTGTAATACCCCGTTTTTCGACCTCGGTACTCTTCAACCGCCCGGGCCGTCAGTACGTCGCCGCGGCGCGCCGGCCGCAAGAACTCCGACTGCACCGAGGCTGCCACGCTGATGTCATTGTAGGCATTGCAGGCAAATGCGAATGCAGTATCGCCCAATGCAACCAGCAAGCCGCCATGGCACACATCGAAGCCGTTCACCATATCCTCACGAACCACCATGACCGCGACCGCTTCGCCCGGGCGCGGAACGTCAATCTCGATCCCCAGAGCGTGCGACGCCTTGTCGCGAGTCCACATATGATCACCGCACTGACGTGCGAGCTCGAGCTCATCCATTGCTGACTTGTCTCCCTGAGTTGGTATTCAATCCGCCAAATCGTTGCATGAAACCAGGAGCCGGCAGGGGCAACGGGCCATCGGCCGTTTCCATCGTCTCGGTCAGGTATCGGTCGGCCGCCTCAAATAATGCCCGGTAGAGATTGCCGCACAGTTGATAGGCAGCGGCGCCCTGCCAATTGCCCGGCAGCAACTCCTGCGGTAACAAAGGATCGCGCAGCATGATTTTTCGGTACTCCTGGATCAATAAGGTTCGCGCAATAAACGCTGTCTTGTCGGTAATTTCCGGGCTCTTTTGCATCGCCGCCATTAGTGGCCGAAACGTTTTGACGAAGTCGGCATAGCGTTCATCGAGGTCCGCGAGATTCCAGCTACTGTGCGCAAGCTGTCGCATGCCCGCTTCGTTGCGAATTGTCTGCCCGTTGACAACGACCAGTTGCTCGGCAATACCGAGCCGCCGGATCGTGATATCGAGATCGGCAAGATCCGGCGCCGGATGCGCGAGCACATTGGCGGACAACGCGCCAAACCCGAGCCAACCGCACTCCTTTCGCACCTGTTCTTTTGCTGCCGTCTCGAGACCTGACAACAACACGAGGCACCATTGCCCGTCCCAGTCCATCGTCGGCGATCCGTAAATACGATGCGTTGCCTGATCGAACCTCGCGCGTCCGTCCTCGCTCAGGCTGTAGTAGGAGCGGCGACCCATTTGTTCGGACTGCAACCAGCCATCTCGGGCCAGCCGAAACACTGACGTTCGGACCAGGCGCTCTGAAATACCGAAATGGGACATCGCCTCAATCAGGCTGCCGAGCCAGACATTGCCGCCACGAGGAGCAATCGCATCGCCGAACACGGTAGTGATCAGCGACCCCGCCCGAACGGTTTGGCGTGACTTGAACCTGTCAATCAGCCGGCGACTCGCCGTTTCTGCCTTCATCTGCTACCTGCTTGCTTTCGACCCGGGTGACCGTACAATCTGATACATATTTTTACAAATCTGGCTGACTTTTGTATGAAAAATAAACTCGGTAACCTGGTGTTGGACCGATGGGTCGACGGCGGCGGTGATGGCAAACCGTTGCACAGCGCAGTGACCGGCGACCCGGTTGCCAGTATCAGCAGCGACGGGCTCGATTTTGCCGAGATCCTCAACCACGCACGTACGGTCGGCGGCGCCAATCTCCGCAAACTCACGTTTCACCAACGTGGCGACATGCTGAAGGCACTCGCGCAGTACCTGATGGAACACAAGAAGGAATTCTACGAGCTGTCGACGCAGACAGGTGCAACACGCGCCGACAGCTGGGTCGATATCGACGGCGGCATATCGACGCTGTTCGTCTTTTCCAGCAAAGGCCGGCGCGAGATGCCGAACGACCATGTTTATCTCGACGGCCCGCCCGAACGGATTTCGAAGAACGGAACGTTCACAGCACAACACATTTTTACGCCAAAGCTTGGCGCCGCTGTCCATATCAACGCGTTCAACTTCCCCTGTTGGGGAATGCTGGAGAAACTGGCGCCCACCCTGCTCGCAGGTGTCCCCGCTATCGTCAAGCCGGCGTCGAGCACCGCGTACCTGACCGAATTGATGGTGCGCCGGATTAATGCCAGCGGCCTGCTGCCGGACGGTGCATTGCAACTTATCTGTGGTGGCGTGGGTGACCTCTTTGATCACCTGGATTGCCAGGACACGATCGCATTCACAGGATCCAAGAAAACAGCGGAATTCCTGCAACAGCATCCCAGGGTTGTCAGCCAGTCGGTCGCTTTTACGGCTGAAACCGACTCGTTGAACTCGTCGATTCTCGGTCCGGATGCCGTTCCCGGCACACCCGAGTTTGACCTTTTCATTCGCGAAGTCACCCGGGAAATGACCAGCAAGGCCGGCCAGAAATGTACGGCAATTCGTCGCATCATCGCACCCGCCGCAAGCGCTGGCGACGTGGTCAGGGCGCTATCAAGCGCGCTCGGGAAAATACGGATCGGCAATCCCGCCAACAAGGACATCGATATGGGCGCCCTGGCCAGCCAGGGGCAGCGCGACGAAGTTCGCGATCGGGTCCTGGAGCTCTCCAAAGAGGCTGATCTGGTCTACGGCGGTTCCAGTGATTTCGACCTGATTGACGCCGACGCGACCCGTGGAGCGTTCTTCATGCCGACCTTGTTGCATTGCCAAAAGCCGCTGACGTCGAGTGCCGTGCATTCGGTCGAAGCATTTGGCCCGGTCAGTACGGTGCTCCCCTACGACAGTATCGATGAAGCCATCGAGTTGTCGCGACTGGGCGAAGGGAGCCTCGCGGGGTCCATTGTCACCAACGATGACAACATTGCGAGACAACTCGTCCTCGGCACGGCGGCGTACCATGGTCGCATGCTGGTGCTGAACCGGCATTGCGCTGCGGAATCCACCGGCCACGGATCACCGCTGCCGCACCTGGTTCACGGCGGCCCCGGCCGCGCCGGCGGCGGCGAGGAAATGGGCGGTGTGCGTGGTGTCTTGCACTACATGCAGCGAACCGCCATCCAGGGCGCACCGCAGACGCTGACGGCCATAGGACGGCGCTGGATTAAGGGCGCGGACCAGATCGATCCCGGCGTACACCCGTTCAGAAAAACCTTCGAACAACTCAATATCGGTGACACGCTGATGACTCGCGAGCGCGAAATCACGCTTGAGGACATTCAACATTTTGCCGACTTTACCGGCGATACCTTTTACGCGCATACCGACGAAGAAGCTGCGGCCAAAAACCCGTTTTTCGAAGGACGCGTTGCGCATGGTTACCTGATTGTGTCATTTGCGGCGGGCTTGTTTGTCGATCCGGACTTCGGACCGGTGCTCGCAAACTATGGCGTCGACGACCTGCGATTTGCGAAACCGGTCAACTATGGCGACAGCCTCAAAGTTCGCCTTGCGTGCAAGCAAAAAACGCTGCGTGCCGGAACAGGCTACGGCGAAGTTCGCTGGGATGCGGAAGTCACCAACCAGGACGATGAAGTCGTTGCGCAATACGATGTCCTGACGATGGTCGCGACCGACGAACACTGGGCGTCGGTCAATTAGAATTTGAACGGCAATGCCGTGTCGGACTTGATCTCTTTCAGCACGATGTTCGAACGTACCTGGGACACACCCGGAAGCTTGAAAATGAAATCATCGAGAAACGCGTTATAGGCGTCCATGTCTTCGACGACAACTCGCAGGTGAAAATCGGCCTCGCCACTGGTTGCAAAACATTCCAGAACCTCAGGGTGCCGTGACACCTCGCTCACGAAATGATCGACGTTTTGTTGTTCGTGCCGCGCCAGCGAAATATGCACCATGGACGACAGGCCGAAGCCGGCTTTTTGCGCATCAACAATGACCGCATAACGACTGATGACACCATCGTTTTCCAGCGCCTTGACCCGCCGCCAGCAGGCCGACGTCGACATCCCGACTCGCTCCGCAAGCTCCTGCATCGTAAGCCGGCTGTCGTTTTGCAGCGCGGAGAGCACCTGACGATCCTTGACTGAGAGCACAGTCTCGCTCCTGATTTCGTGAATATGGATTATTTTGCCGTATTTTTAATTTTATTGACATGATTTTTCGATTTCGGCTCTCCTGTCGAGATGATTGGCAAGAACGCTCACGCGGATTTTGAGACACTTCCAGACCAATTGGCCACGACGACCCCCACGCCCGACATGACAACATCGCCGCCCTATCCGCTGGACAATTACGAACTGGATGACCGCTATCGGCGAGAATCGGGGCGCGTCTTCCTGACCGGCACACAAGCACTGGTTCGAATCCCGTTAATGCAACGCACTATGGACCGGGCGGCCGGATTGAATACTGCAGGATTCATTAGCGGATATCGCGGCTCACCGCTCGGTGCGCTCGATCTGGAGTTGTGGCGCGCGAAATCATTTCTCGATGAATCTCGGATCGAATTTCTTCCCGCGGTTAATGAGGACCTTGCCGCAACGGCCGTGCTCGGATCACAACAGGTCGAAACTGATCCCGATCGTGAAGTCGATGGCGTTTTCGGAATCTGGTACGGCAAGGGGCCGGGCGTTGACCGTTCCGGCGATGCACTGAAGCACGGCAACGCCTACGGCAGTTCACCGCACGGTGGTGTCCTCGTCGTAGCAGGCGACGACCATGGCTGTGTCTCGTCATCGATGCCACATCAAAGTGATGTTGCATTCATGACCTTCATGATGCCCAACCTCAATCCGGCCAGTGTTGCGGAATACCTGGAGTTTGGTCTCTACGGCCTGGCCCTGTCACGGTTTTCAGGCATGTGGGTCGGGTTCAAGGCGATTTCGGAGACCGTCGAATCGGCGATGTCGGTGGAATTACCGCCGTATCCACAATTCGTCATACCCGGTGATTTCAAAATACCGGCCAGTGGCCTGCACTACCGTTGGCCGGATTTCCCGGGCCCGCAAATTGAAGAACGCCTCGAAAGCAAGAAAGCGGCGACGCTCGCATTCGCTGCAGCGAACCCGATCGACCGAATCATTTACAACGTCGCGAACGCCCGTTTCGGAATCGTGACGACGGGCAAAGCGCATCTCGACCTGATGGAGGCATTGCGCCTGCTCGGCATCGATGAACAACACGCGCGCCAGGTTGGTATCGACGTCTACAAAGTCGGCATGGTCTGGCCGCTCGAGCCCAACGGTGCGCTGGAGTTCGTCAAGAACAAGCACGAGGTGCTGGTGGTCGAAGAAAAACGCGGCATTATCGAAAGCCAGTTCAAGGAATATTTTTACGACTATCCCGGGCGCAAGCCTAAACGCATGGTCGGCAAGGAAGACGAGAATGGCAATCGGCTGGTGCCCTGGGTCGGCGAGCTGTCACCACTTCAACTGGCCGACATTGTTGCTGCCCGGCTGGACCGGGAGTTCGGCGGCAAGCGCTATACGGACCGGGCGCGCGCACTTGCATCTGACCGGGGCGCGGTCATTTCGATCGACGGTGCATCGCGCATCCCGTATTTTTGCTCGGGGTGCCCGCACAATACATCGACGAAGGTACCCGAGGGCTCGAAAGCACTGGCCGGCATTGGTTGCCACTTCATGGCCAGCTGGATGGATCGTGACACCGACGGGTTGATTCAGATGGGCGGTGAAGGCGTCAACTGGATCGCACGCTCGAAGTTCAATGGTGGCAAACACATTTTTCAGAACCTGGGTGATGGCACTTTCTATCACTCCGGGTCATTGGCGATACGCCAGGCCATCGCCGCAAACACCAACATCACATTCAAGATTTTGTACAACGATGCGGTTGCGATGACCGGCGGTCAGCCGGTGGACGGTCCGGTATCGTTGCACTCGATTGCGCACGCGGTACGAGCGGAAGGTGTCGACAGGATTGCGCTGGTCTCGGACGAGCCCGAGTTGTTTGAGCTCGCCGACTTCCCAAAGGAAATGACGCTATCTCATCGCCGGGAAATGGATGCCGTTCAGCGCGAACTGCGCGACATTCCCGGCGTCAGCATTTTGATCTATGCGCAAACCTGTGCAACGGAAAAGCGGCGTCGGCGCAAGCGTGGACTGATGCCGGATCCAAAGAAATTTGTCGTCATTAACGACCTGGTCTGTGAGGGCTGCGGCGATTGCTCGGTCGAATCCAATTGCCTGTCTGTGATACCGAAAGAGACACCGTTCGGCCGCAAACGCCAGATCGACCAGAACAACTGCAACAAGGATTTTTCCTGTATCAATGGTTTTTGCCCGAGTTTTGTCAGCGTTGAGGGCAATGTTTCGCGCCAGGCCGGATTGACTTCAGCAAGCCCCGCGACAGTCGCGGCCGATGATTCACTGCCAATGCCGGAATTGCCATCAACCGGATCCTGTTTCGACCTGCTCGTCACTGGAGTCGGCGGAACCGGAGTTATTACCGTTGGCGCATTGATCACGATGGCGGCGCATCTCGAAGGCAAAGGCTCAAGCGTGCTGGACTTCATGGGCTTCGCGCAAAAGTTCGGCCCGGTATTGAGTTATATTCGCATCGCACCGAAACCGGCCGCGATCAACCAGGTACGAATTGAGCCGGCACGTCTCGACACGCTGATTGGCTGCGACCTGGTGGTCAGTTCATCGCGAAAAGCGTCGCTGACTTACAGTACGAACCGTACACGAGCGGTCGTAAACAGTGCCGAGATGATGACCGCCGATTTTGTCGCGCATCGCGATGCAAACCTGAGGGCCAACGACCGGCTCGAGGCGATTGGCAAGGCAATCGGTCCGGACAATCTGTCGACACTTGATGCGAACCGGCTTGCCGCCGCAGTGATGGGCGATACGATTTATGCCAATGTCCTGTTGCTCGGTTTCGCCTGGCAACGGGGCCTCGTGCCTGTCTCGTTGCCCGCGCTTATGCGTGCGATCGAACTCAACAACGTCGCAATCGACAACAACAAACTTGCGTTTAACTGGGGCCGCAAAGCCGCAGTCGATTCTGCCGAGATCGACAAGGTGCTCAAGCATGAAGACGTCCCAGGCGAGTCACTGGACGAGTGCGTAGCACGCCGTCGCGACTTCCTGGTTGGCTACCAGAACGAAGCGCTCGCGCGGCGCTATGAAAGCCTGGTATCACGCGCACGAGACGCGGAGGCGCGGCTTGGCGGCAGCGGTGACTTTGCGCGGACCGTGGCAAAAGTCTACTTCAAGCTGCTCAGCTACAAGGACGAATACGAAGTTGCTCGCCTGCACAGCCGAAAAGACTTCCTCGAATCAATTCGTCGCGAGTTCGGCCCCGGGGCGAAACTCCGGTTCCACCTGGCGCCCCCCATGCTCAATGCCGGGACAGATGCTCGTGGTCGCCCGCGCAAGACCCGCTTTGGCGCGTGGATGCTGCCGGTATTCCGCGTACTGTCTCACATGCGGGGCCTCAGAGGCAGCGCATTTGATGTATTTGGCTACAGTGCCGATCGACGCCTGGAGCGGGAGCTGATCGTTGAATTTGAAGGCCTGCTTGACAGGCTATTGCCGAATTTGACCGACCGGAAACTATCCGAGGCGACCGAGATGCTTGGACTCTTCATGAATATTCGTGGCTACGGTCCGGTCAAGGAAGAAGCGACAAGTCTGGTGCGTAGTCAGATAGCAGAGCGCATGCAAAATATGGATTCCGCAAGCGTTGATGCTAGAATCGCCTGAATATTCACCCTTTTTTTACGCAGTTTTCTGCTGGAGCGGTTAAATGAGAAACATGATTTTCATACTGGTGAGCGCGCTGCTCGCCGGTTTCGGTGCCGGGAATGCTTTTGCTGATGCGGAAGCCAACCAAGGCTACTTCTCGGTTATGGGTTCGTACATGGACGACGACAAGAACCGGAACGTAGAGGATGCCATTAATGGCGGTCAGTTCGGATTCGGCTATGCGCTGAATGAAGCCTGGAATATCGAAGCTGTATATTCCGCTGCGGAAGCCGATACCGGCGTCCCTAATGGCAGCGGCCAACAGTCGATTTCGACGATCGGTGTTGATGTCCAACGCGTCTTCCGTCGCTCTGAGCCATTCAGCCCCTACCTGTTCTTTGGCGCCAGCAAGATTTACACGGATGTGAACAACGGTAGCGACTTCAACAGCGAAGCTATCGCCGGTGGCGCAGGATTCCTGATGGACCTGTTCTCTTCGAATGTTGCACTTCGCGCCGAATGGCGTGTGCGACAGGACATTGACTCGTCACCGCGTGACTACAAGGACAACCTGTTCAGTCTTGGTGTGCAGTTGCCGTTTGGTGCTGCAACGCCGAAGTTTGTCGATTCCGATGGCGATGGCGTCCACGACGGTAACGACCGTTGCCCGAATACGCCCGCAGGCGCACCAGTGGATGCATCCGGTTGTGAACTCGACAGCGACCGCGACGGCGTAAAGGATTCGAAAGACAAATGCCCCGGAACACCGGCCGGTGTTCGCGTCAATGCGGATGGTTGCGCGGTTGACAGTGACGGCGATGGCGTGAGCGATGACAAGGACAAGTGCCCGGGTACACCGCGCGGCGCCAAGGTCGACGCGAACGGCTGTGAGCTCGATGGCGACAAGGACGGTGTTGTTGATCGCCTTGACGAATGTCCGAACTCCCCTGCCGGCGCCCAGGTCGATGTCAAAGGCTGCGAGATCAAAGACGAGATCAAGTTGCCGGGTGTTAACTTCGAATCGAATTCCGATCGCCTGCTACCGGGTGCTGAAGGCGTGCTGAATGACGCCGCGGCAACACTGCGCAAGAACCCGTCGATTCGCGTCGAAGTTCAGGGCCACACGGATAGCGATGGCGCCGCGGAGTACAACGAAAGCCTGTCGGCCAGACGCGCTGCAACCGTGCATGACTACCTCGTCGCACGAGGTGTAGCTGCGGATCGCATGACGGTTCGCGGTTACGGCGAATCACAACCGATTGCGGATAACACAACTGCAACGGGCAAGGCACAGAACCGTCGGGTCGTTCTCGGAATCATCGAACGCTAAACCGGTTCGGATCTATCGAAGGCGCGCAATATATATTGCGCGCCTTTTTTTATGCACCAGACCTTCAGTTTCCACCTGTGTCGATATCGACAACGATAGATCGCTTCTTGATGCTTTGTGTGTCCTCGTAGCCACCCAGCCACTTGAGCAACTGCTCGGCCGGCATGGGGCGTGCGATAAAATAGCCCTGCGCAAAGTCACAGCCCAGCCGGCGGATAGTGGCGTACTGCTGGTCGGTTTCGACGCCTTCGGCGATGACTTCCAGTTGCATCGCCTTGCCGAGTGCCACAATCGCTTCAACAACCCGGTTGTTCGCGCTTGATTCCGTGAGCTGTGAGACAAACGCCTGGTCGATCTTCAAGGTTTGTACAGGCAGTTGAGCCAGGTAGCTCAGTGATGAATAGCCTGTGCCAAAATCATCGATATGGATACCGACGCCGAAGGCGGCCAGGTCATCCAGCATTGGCTGGGCAACGCTCAGGTCTTCCAGCAACACGGTTTCCGTCAGTTCGAGATTGATCAGCTTTTGATTGATGTTGCCGCGATTCAGAAGGCCCTTGATCAGACCCACCAGGTTGCGATTACGAAGCTGATGTGCCGAAAGATTCACGCTGACCGGGATGTTCCAGTCTCCATGCATTCTCCAGGTTGCGATGTCGCGGCAAACACTCTTCATGATCGATTCGAACAGCAGATCGGATACGCCCATTTCCTCGCTCAGCGGTATAAAGTCCGAAGGCGGAACAATGGATCCATCCGGTCGGATCCACCGGGCCAGCGCCTCAACGCCTTTGACTTCGCCGCTTCGCGTACATTGTTGTGGCTGGTAGTGCGGAACGATCTGACCTCGCTCGATGGCACCGCGAAGCTCCGCCTCAAGATCAAACTTGTAACGCGCACGGTAGCGCATCTCGTTGTGGTAGTAGGTAATCGGGTCGTTCAGGTTCCGCATTGACCGGTGCAGCGCCGCTTCGGCACAACGAAAGACGCTCTTGGCGTCCCTGCCGTGAATCGGGTGCCAGGCGACTCCGATACTGGCATTGAGGAACAAGTCTCTGCCGTTGATCAGGAACGGCGACTCGACGGTTTCACGCACTGATTCGGCCAGCTCGCGAATCGCTGCATCTGATTCAACACCACGGACCATGATCGCAAATTCGTCGGCACCGAAGCGCCCAACGATAGTCTGTTGCCTGGCGCCCTCTTCACAGAACGTCCGGCTCAGCCGATTGGCAATTGAGCGCAGCAATTCGGTACCGGCGTCATAGCCCATGGTCTCGTTGATAAAGCTGAATCGCTCGATATCCAGCAAAATGACGACCGTATCGCCGGTTGTTTCTTCTGCCTTGTCGATCAGGACTTTGAGTTCTTCAATTATCAGCAACTGGTTCGGCAATCGCGTGACAGGATCGAAGTAGGCGATTTTTTGCAATGCGGCTGTACGTTCCGCCACGCGTTGCTCGAGTTCCTCATTCGCATTTCTGAGCGCCATGTCGGCATGCCATTTTCCGCACAATGCCGCCGCTAGTTGTCGGCACTCAACAGCGTGGAAGGGCTTCTTGAAAAAGAACACTTTATCGGCCGGGGGAATAACCTTGCCGAGATTTTCGGGCTCGGGATTCATCGACCCGGTGACTATTACGATATTGACGTTCGGGTCAAGCTTGCGAATAGCCTGCGCTGCCTCTATGCCGTTCATCCCGGGAGGCATACGAATGTCGAGAAACACAATCGCATAGGGCTGCTTTTTGGCAATAGCCGCCTCAACCGCCTCAACAGCGGCCTCGCCCTGATTCCGCGAATGCACCTCAAAGCTGGCCGCACCACGGTCATCGGTCTCCTCACCGAACAGCACTTTTTCCAGGTCACCGAGCGTTGCCGTCGCGCTTTCGGGCTCGAATTCATTGCCAAGACACAGCAGATACTCGCCGATGATCAACGCGTCGTCATCGACGACCAGCACTTTATTGGGCGCCGGCGGATCTGATTCAGTCGGCAGGCCTGGATTCATTGCTGTCTAACCATTGCTACTACATCCTGGGCTAGCTTGCTGAAGGACAAGGGCTTGTTAAAGTAATGCAAACGAACAGGCGGAGGTACCCGGCGCTTGAGCTCTTCGAATGACGTGTCGGAGTAACCGCTTACAAACACGATATTGACGTCGGGATCGATTTGCCGAATCTTGCTACCCGCTTCCAGGCCATCAATACCTGGCGGCATGCGCATATCGAGAATAACGACGTCAAAGGGTTGCCCCCGGTCCAAGGCGGATTGCGCGACATGGACTGCGTCATCCCCCTGGCTGCAGGCGACGATATCGAAACGTGGCTCGTCTTTGATATCAACTTCGGGATCAAACAGCTCGGCTGCCAGTGCGTCCAGCGTTTTCATATGATGCGTTGGCTCTACGTCGCCAAATGCATCGAGGTAGCACTCAAGAACGTGCTCATCATCATCGGCAACCAGCACTTTGATGTACTCATGATCGCGACGCCGGTACATGCTTATTGCCCTCCCGCTGCCGGTAACAGCACATGGAAAGCTGCACCCCGCCCGAGCCCCGCACTTTCCGCCGACAGCTTGCCGCCCATCGAGGCCACGGCGTTGGCGCACCAGTGCAAACCGAGTCCGGCAAATTCACCTGGTGCTTTCGATGTATAGCCGCGTCGAAAAATCTGGTCATGCGTGGCGCGGTCGAACCCGCCGCCGTTGTCGCGCACAGTTACCTTGACCATCGGACTGTCGCCCACAATTTCTTCGACAGCAGCGAGCGTAATCTTGCCATCAGGGGTACCGCTGCGATTGATTGACTCGTAGGCGTTCAGTATCAGGTTTCCCATCACCTGTAACAAACCGATTCGATAGGCCCTGACGCGGCGCGTTTCGATGTCGTCGTCGACTAAAACCTGAACGTTCTCGAGCCCGTCCTTTGGAATGACATGCGTCGCTTCTTTCAGCACTTCGTCAATCTGCAGTTCCTCGACAAGCGGCGCCACATTCGCGAATTTTTCCTGGTCGGAGATAATTCCTTCAATCTGCTTTGCCTGTGCTGAAACGACATTCAGGTCTTCGATGGCGTTCGCACCGATGGTCTTGGTATGTTCGAACGAGGCGCTGACGTATTCCAGAAACTTTTCCTTTCTTTCGCGGGGACAATCGGGGTTACCGAGTTCCCGGACCGCTTCATCAACCCGCAGGTTCTCCGCAACTGTAAATGACTTGCGCAGCCTTTCGAGGCCATTGATCATCGGTGTCATCGCATTACGAATATTGTGCATGATCTCCGCCGCCGTATCGGCCTTGCCGGCCTTGAACGATTTCTCAAGCAAAGACTGTCGCGCATCGTTCACCTCCGTCGTCATGCTATTGAACTGCTGAGCCAGCGAACCGATTTCATCGTCCCGGGGCATGTGAATCTGGCGCGACAAATCACCACTCTTACGCAACTTAACGATGTGATTTTCCAGCTGTTCGATGGGCCTCAGAACCATATTGCGGAGCATGATCCACATGAATGCGCAGACCATCGCGCCAGCAACGATAACCAGCATGGTCGCGACGTTGATCGTTTGCGATCCCAGCCGTGATATTCGCCGCAGAGAACGTGTCTCGAGAACCAGCGCCGGTTGGCCATAGATGTCACTCAGGACCTGGCTGCCTGTTATCGATCGATCTGATACTTCGAACCCTGCACCCGTTGGCGGACCGTGGGTCGCATCCCAGGCAGTCCAGCGGATGTCGACCTCGGTTCGTTTGCGTATCGTTTCCAGGTGCACTTCGTCGAGCAATTGACCCATAATCAACGCACCCGCTACTGGTCCCGTATCATCGGAGTGAAGAATCGGTCGCGAACTGACTAACATTAGTCCGAGCTCCGTGCTGACGAACCCAAGCGTTTGGTCAACGTCGCGCTGGTGCTCCGTTAGCTTCATCGATGACGGATGACGGGGATTGAGAATTTCAAGTGTGTCTATTGCAACCTCGTCTCCATCCACCAGAATCTGGCCCCAGACGAATTGACGATTCGTCGCGTAGATCGCCAACAAATCGAGATCAAGATTGACGAGCGTCGGCCGAGCCAGATTCGACTTCTCGAAATTTGGATTCTGACCGCTCACGTAATAATAAATATCATCCCACGGCGCCCAGTCGGCGGTGATGGCTTCGAGATTCCTGAGATCGGCCCTGAGTGCGGCTTCCGCACGGTGCATGTCGGATTTTGCCGCAGCCATCTCCAGGTCATCAAAAGCCGGTGCGATGACAACGCGCAAGATGAAGTAACTGATCAGCACGAAGACAGCAATCAGCAAGAGCAGTGTCAGGGACACCTTTCTTTGCAATTGATTGGTCGGACCCGTATTTGACATAACCTTCTATTGAATCCAACATAATGCGCGTGAGTAATGCACGAGTGTACGATCCGGCGCCGTGAACTGGCGTGACACAGCGCACTTTCCGGCAATTCCTGTGCTACCGTACGCGCGATTCGAACCACGCAAACGACAATAAAAACAGGCCTCGGGTTTATCTTTTCTAATCGGGCTGGGAACTGAATGGCAATTCGATCATTGTGCATTACACAGGACGCTGATCGTCCGACAGTGCAGACATTCATTGGCATGCGGAATGAGGGCATCGACGTCACCGTTGTTTGTCCGGCCGACCACCCGAACTACGGCATTTTGAAAGACGCGGGCGTGCCCCTCGTCGACATACCACTGCGCAAAAATTTCGATAAAGCCGGCACGGCAAAGCTTCGCGCAGAACTGATACGCGGCAGGTATCACATCCTGCATACGTTCAATAACAAGGCCGTCACCAATGGTCTGCGTGCCGTCAAGGGATTACCGATCAAGGTGATCTGCTATCGCGGCATTGTTGGTGCCGTCAGTTTTCTGGATCCAATGTCATGGATGCGTTATCTGAATCCGCGAATTG
>JAUHYO010000278.1 GCA_030426325.1 Gammaproteobacteria bacterium
GATCCAGATAATGCCCAATTCATGAAAAAAGCGATTTGGCGCCTTTTTGGCGGCCTGACGTTCCTGCTGGTTGTCGTCTGTCTGCTGGCGTGGCTCGGCCTGCGAGCAAGCCTTCCGCAACTGGATGGTGGTTTTGCAATTGAAGGTCTCGGTGCTGTTGCGACGATAGAGCGCGACGAGGCTGGCATTCCACTGATTAGCGCAAGCAATCGTCTTGATCTTGCGTTTGCCACCGGATTTGCGCATGGACAGGATCGATATTTCCAGATGGATATGATTCGTCGCCAGGCGGCGGGTGAGCTGTCCGAAGTTGTTGGCGCAGTGGCTGTCAACCTGGATACCAGGAATCGGCTGCATCGATTTCGGACGCGAGCACAGACAGTCATCGAGGCCGCGTCGAGTTCTGAACGGGCGCTGTTGCAACGCTACGCGGACGGCGTAAACGCCGGGCTTGATTCCCTGCGCGCCCGTCCATTCGAGTATTTCGTGCTCGGCGTCGAGCCGAAGCCCTGGCTTGCCGAAGACTCGATACTCACGGTTTACGCGATGTTCATGCAGCTCAATGATTCGCGCGCGACCAAGGAAGTGCAGCGCGGGCGCGCGCACAACGTATTGCCGGTTGAAGTCTACGACTGGATGTACCCCGAAGGCACACCCTGGGATGCACCACTGATGGGTGAGCCGCGCGAGGTCGCGGCAATCCCGCCAGCCAGTGTTGTTTCGCTTCGCAACGTTCCCGACGTGGCACCGGGCGCCAACGAGGAAGGCAAGGAGCCTTTGCTCGGCAGTAACAATTGGGCGGTGTCGGGAGCCCTGACCGGAAATGGTCGGGCACTAGTATCGAACGACATGCACCTTGGACTGAATGTGCCGAATATTTACTACCGGGCACAGTTGCGGATTGAGGGTGATTCACCGGTTGACGTCTCCGGCGTAACTTTGCCGGGTGCGCCGTTTGTCATTGCCGGCAGTAATACGCACATGGCATGGGGATATACCAACAGCTACGGTGACTACACGGATGCTGTAATTCTGAGACCGGGCGCAACCAAAAATACGTATCGAACGCCGGCGGGCGATCGCGAATTCGACGTCTATACTGAGGTTATTGACGTCAAGAACGCGGATCCGGTCGAGCTCAGGATTCGCGAAACGGTCTGGGGTCCCGTTCTTGATGATGTCGATTATCCGGACGGCGAGATCGCCGTCAGCTGGATTGCGCATCACCCAGATGCGGTGAACCTGAACATTATCAAGCTTGAAACCGCTGCGTCTGTTGATGAGGCGCTCGACATCGCAAACACGATGGGCATGCCGCCACAGAATTTTGTAACTGGGGATGCCGGCGGCAATATCGGCTGGACTATCGCGGGCAAGATTCCGTTGAAATCGGCGTTTAACGCAATGCTTCCTGCCGACTGGAGCGACGAAGCGGGCTGGTTGGGCTGGGTGCCGGGCGAGAGGTATCCGCGCATCGTCAATCCCGACAGCGGCCGAATCTGGACAGCGAATGCACGCGTGGCAGATGCCGAAGCACTGCAGATTATTGGCAACGGCGGCTACGATCTTGGCGCCAGGGCCCGACAAATTCGGGATGGGCTGTTTGAACGGGATACGTTTACACCGGCCGACATGCTGGCGCTGCAATACGACGACCGTGCATTGTTTCTTGCGCCCTGGCGGGACGTCTTGCTTACGGTTCTTAGCGATGACGCCGTCGCTGGCGACGAGGATCTCCTGGAGTACCGGCGGCTCGTTGACGACTGGATTCCGCGCGCAGCACCGGAGTCGGTCGGTTATCGCCTGGTACGGGCGTTTCGTCTCGAAGTCGAAAAACGCATCTTTTATGCGCTAATGACGCCGGCGCGAGAGGCATTTGGTGACGATGTCAGTCTGCGGAAAAGCAAACAGTTCGAGGCATCATTGTGGTCACTGGTCCAACAGCGGCCGATGCACATGCTGCCGTCAAATTATCAAAACTGGGATCAGTTTCTGCTCGCGGCCGTGCAGGAGAACGTCCGGTACTTCCGCGAGAATTTTGACGGTCCGCTGTCCGCTCGCACCTGGGGAGAAGTGAACCAGGCTTCAATTCGGCATCCACTGAGCCGCAGCATTCCATTGCTCGGTGAGCATCTCGACATGCCCCAAGACGCCCTCAACGGGGATTCCAACATGCCGAAGGCGCAAGGCACGACCTGGGGCGCATCGGAGCGTTTTTCGGTTGCGCCCGGCGATGAGGCCAATGGGCTGCTGCAGATGCCAACCGGACAAAGCGGACACCCTTTGTCCGACTATTATGACAAAGGACATACCGACTGGGTTGATGGCCTGCCGAGTCCATTTTTGCCGGGTCCGGCCAGGCATACCCTGACGCTGACGCCGATGAGGCGTTAAGATAGGCGGTCACGCTTTGACGGACCCGAACATGCCAAACCCGAAATTTACAGGAACGCGCTCGTATATTGCGACGGACGACCTGATGATGGCGGTGAATGCCGCCGTTACGCTTGAACGGCCGATTCTTATCAAAGGTGAGCCGGGCACCGGCAAGACGCAACTCGCGATCGAAGTTGCCCGTTCACTTGGCAAGCCACTCTTTGAATGGCACATCAAGTCGACGACGAAGGCCCAGTAGGGCCTGTACGAGTATGACGCGGTAGCCCGACTGCGCGACTCGCAACTGGGTGACGACAAGGTTCACGATATCTCCAATTACATCATGCGCGGCAAGGTCTGGGAGGCATTTGAGTCGGCAGAGCAACCCGTTTTGCTTATTGACGAAATAGACAAAGCCGATATCGAGTTTCCCAACGATCTGTTGCAGGAACTCGATCGAATGGAGTTCTACGTCTACGAAACCCGACAGCTCGTCAGTGCTCGCCACCGGCCGATAATAATCATTACCAGCAACAACGAAAAAGAATTGCCCGATGCATTCCTGCGCCGATGTTTCTTCCACTACATCAAGTTTCCGGATCAGGATACGATGGCGAAAATCGTCGACGTGCATTTTCCAAACTTGAAGAAAGAATTGCTGAGCGAAGCGCTGAACGCGTTCTACAAGGTGCGTGACGTTCGCGGTTTGAAGAAAAAGCCATCGACATCCGAGCTGCTTGACTGGATCAAACTGCTGCTGGCAGAGGACATTCCTCCCGAAGCCCTGCGGAGCGAGAATTCGCGGAGTGCAATACCGCCTCTCTACGGTGCTCTCTTGAAGAATGAACAGGACGTGCATCTCTTCGAACAGCTGGTATTTCTTGATCGGCGCAGCAGTTCGCAATAGACGCCGTTTCTGCATCACATGCTGATTCCTTTTTATTACATGCTTCGCAACGGCGGGATGAAGACCTCCGTCACCGAGCTGCTGACCTTGCACGAAGCACTGAAAAGCGGGCTCGCAGGTCAAAGTGTCGATGACTTTTATTTCCTGGCCCGCGCGACGCTGGTCAAAGACGAAGCACACCTCGATAAATTCGATCGCATCTTCGCCGCGTATTTCAAGGGCGTTCAGGACTCGCTTAAGGACCTGATGCAGGATGTTCCGGACGACTGGTTACAGCGGCAGGCTGAGCTGACCCTGTCGGAGGAAGAAAAGAAATTGATCGAATCCCTGGGTGGATTTGATGAGCTGATGAAAGCCCTGAAAGAACGCCTCGATGAACAGGACGAGCGCCACGAGGGCGGAAGCAAGTGGATCGGCACGGCCGGCACGTCGCCGTTTGGGGCCTATGGATACAATCCGGAAGGTGTGCGCATCGGGCAGCATGGCTCCCGGAATCGCAGTGCGGTCAAAGTCTGGGACAAGCGCGAGTACCGGAACCTGGACGATTCGGTCGAGCTCGGAACGCGGAACATCAAGGTCGCATTGCGGCGATTGAGAAAGCTTGCGCGGGAAGGGGCGGCGGATCAGCTGGACCTGAACGACACCATTGATAAGACTGCGCGCAATGGCGGCATGCTCGATATTCGCATGGTTCCGGAGCGGCACAACGCGGTCAAAGTGTTGCTGTGTCTCGACATCGGCGGATCAATGGATGATCACGTACGCATCTGCGAGGAAACGTTCTCCGCGGCTCGTAGCGAGTTCAAGCATCTTGAATATTTTTACTTTCATAACTTCATTTACGAGAATCTCTGGAAGGACAATCGACGCCGGCACGCGGAAAAAACCTCGACTCTCGATGTCACCCACAAATACGCGTCCGACTACAAATTGATTTTTGTTGGCGATGCAACGATGAGCCCTTACGAAATTGCCTACGCAGGCGGAAGCGTCGAGCACTGGAATGAGGAGCCGGGCGCAGTCTGGATCAAGCGGCTGCTAAACACCTATCCGAAGGCAATCTGGCTGAATCCGGAACCTAAATCGCGCTGGGCCTACA
>JAUHYO010000279.1 GCA_030426325.1 Gammaproteobacteria bacterium
AAATGTGGCTGAAATATTGCGAACGGTAGCGCGGTTCGATTTCTTCTATCAGTCCGTAGCCACGCAAAACCTCTTCTTCGAATGCGCGTGCATCGGTGATCTTTGCAGCTTCTTCAGACGTCAGCATGTGCCAGCGAAGATCAAGCAATGATGCGGCAATGTACTCCGTCGTTGTGAATCCATTATTGAAGTTCGCCGCAACCCGCATGCGCTCAACCAGGTTCAGCGGTATTACTTCGCCTGTTTTGTAGTGACGCGCAAACATAGCCAGCATTTCAGGCTCGGCCGCCCAGTGTTCAAGAATCTGAGCGGGAAACTCCGTGTAATCGCGAGGACCATCGACACCGGAAAACAATGGATAGTCGATCTGCGTCAGCAATCCATGCAAACCGTGACCGAATTCGTGAAACAGCGTTTCCACTTCGCTGAATCGCATCAGTGTCGGCTCACCCTTCGGGGGCATCGACAGATTCAGGTTGTTCGTCACAATGGGCCGTATCTTGTCGCCATTGATATTCGAAGCACCGCGATAGCTGTTCATCCAAGCGCCTCCGCGCTTCGAGTCGCGCGCGTACATGTCCATCATGAACAAGCCAAGATGCGTGCCGTTCTCATCCTTGACGTCGTAAGATGTGACCACGGGATTCCAGGCATCTAAATCGACGGGCTCAAAACTTACGCCGAACAAGCGATTCGCCATTTCAAACGCGCCGCTACGAACCTCGTCGAGACTGAAGTAAGGCATCAGCTCGCTTTCATTGAGGTCAAAACGCGCTTTGCGAACTTTCTCCGCGTAGTGCCACCAATCGTGACCGGCAACTTTGAATTCGTCGCCAACAAGCGCTTGCATGTCCGCCAGTTCCGTTTTCGCACGAGCCAGCCCCGGTCGCCATACGCGCAGCAGAAAGTCTTCAGCACCGGCCGGCGTTTTGGCCATGCGCGTTTCGAGCTGGTAATGCGCATGCGATTCGTAGCCCATCAATTCCGCGCGCTTCGCACGCAGGGTCGCGATCTTGATGGCGAGCGGGCCGTTATCGTGTTCGCCGGAGGACGCCCGCAGCCGATACGCATCAAACAGCTGTTCGCGCAATTCTCGAACTTCGGACTGCGTCATAAAGGTCTCATAGGCCGATCTGTTCAAGCCGATGACCCACGCACCCTCGTCTTCATTCCAGACCGACGCCTTGTAATCCTCACTCAGGCCAGCCGTTTGCGCTTCGTCGGTAATCCTGAGCTTGAAGTCCTTGGTGGCGGCCAGCAGATTCAAGCCGAATTCGGTCGTCAGGCCGGAAATCTCTGCATTGAGCTCGGCGACCTGTTTCTTGACGGCGGGATCGAGTGCTGCACCGGCGCGAACGAAGGAACGGTGACGCAACTCGAGAAGCCGCGCGTCCTGCTCATCCAGGCCCAGTTCGTCTTTCTGTGCATACACTGCCTGTACGCGCTTGAAGAGCTTGTCATTCAGGTTGATCGCATCAATTTCGCGCGTCAGCATGGGTGAGAATTGTGTCTGAAGTTTTTTGATCTCGTCGTTGGTCTCGGTACCGGCGAGATTAAAAAATGTCCTTGCCACGTCACCCAGTCGTTCACCGGCCAGTTCCAGTGCCAGGATTGTATTGTCGAAACTCGGCGCCTCCGGGTTGTCGGTGATCGTCGCAATATCCGCCCGCAACTCAAGAATGCCCTGCTTCATTGCCGGCATAAAATGCTGCGGCTCAATTCGCTTGAATGGTGGGATGCCGTAAGGCGTATCCCAATCCTCCATAAACGGGTTACCGGCGAGCTCGGCCTCCGTTACCTTGATATCGTCCGTCGTATCTTGATCGGCGGTCGATTCCGCATTCTTGTCGCCACCGCAGGCGGCCAACAGCATTGCCGACACAAACATTATCCATAAGTTCTTGTTTTTCATAATATTTAAGTATCCACCCTGAAATTGGTTTCGATTGTACCCAAAAAAGTCCCGGCTGGCGGCCTCCCCATAAGCCAATACGTGGCGATGCGTCAGCGCAGTTGCGATACTTCCTGCTCAATGACGCGCTCACTGACACCGCTTTGCATTCTTGGCGCCGGCCTGTTGTTTGCCTGCAGCGCCGGCACCAGCCTGCCCGTGCATGAACTGCAAGGTCATTCGATGGGCACCAGCTTCCATATTACGGTCGTCGACCCTGTGCCAGGCACAAGCCTCGACCAACTGTCATTGCGCATCAATGAGTCGCTCGAGCGCATCGAAAATGTTGCGTCAACGTATCGGGACACGTCGGATCTCGGCAAGTTCAATCTCAATAAGTCCACAGACTGGATCAGTGTTTCGGGCGAGCTTTGTGCAATGGTCGCAAGTGCCGTGACGATCGGTCGCGAAACGGGCGGAGCGTTTGATATCACGATGGGTCCGCTGGTGAATCTCTGGGGTTTCGGCCCCGGCGAAATGTTGGGTGCGCCGCCGCCCGAGGCAGCAATCGAGGCGGCCCGCGTTGCGGTCGGGCTGGACAAACTCAACGTGGATTGCGAACGGTCGCGACTCCGAAAGTCCGTGGCATCGTTGCGTATCGATTTGTCCGGCTGGGCAAAGGGCTATGCGGTAGACCAGCTGGCGGATTTGCTGGACTCAATGGGCCTTGCGAACTATCTCGTGGAGCTCGGCGGCGAATTGCGTGTGAAGGGGCACAATGCCGCGCACCTGCCATTCGCGATCGCAATCGAAAAACCGGAAGAAACCGGATCGAATGAGCTGACGATTATTCATGTCACTAATACGGGCGTTGCGACCTCCGGCGACTACAGGAATTTCTTCGAATACGACGGCGTTCACTACTCGCACACACTGGATCCCACGACGCTTCGACCGGTAACTCACAGTTTGTCGGCGGTTACGGTGATACACCCGTCAACCGCCCATGCGGATGCCATGGCCACCGCATTGCTGGTGCTGGGGCCAACGAACGGCATGCAGTTGGCGGATTCACAAGGTCTCGCCGCGCTGTTCGCAGTTTCCACAGCGGAAGGCCTCAAATACCTGCATTCAAAGGCTTTCGCTGCTGGTAACTTCCTTGGCCGCTAGGCTGCGGTTCGATCTGCTATCATGCGCCGATAAATCAGCAGACAGGAGCAGTTCTATGAGTCAGGCCAAATCCGGCGACACAGTAAAAATTCACTACACAGGCACACTCGCCGACGGCACCCAGTTCGATAGCTCGGCCGGCCGCGACCCCCTTGAATTCGCGTTAGGCAGTGGCCAGGTCATCCCCGGATTCGACTCAGCAGTCGACGGCATGGCGGTTGGCGACAGCAAAACCGTCGATATTCCGCCCGAAGAAGCATACGGCCAGCGCCACGAACAACTGATCCAGCAAGTGCCCAAGTCTGCGCTACCCGAGGAAATGACACCCGAAACAGGCATGCAATTGCAGAGCCAGAGCCCGGACGGCCAGATCATGAATCTTGTCGTCACCGAGGTCGCCGAAGAAACAATTACCGTCGACGGCAATCATCCCTTGGCCGGTCAAACGCTGACGTTCGACATCGAACTGGTTGCCATCGCCTGATCGACCGGGCCGTACACGAAACCTCTGCGTGAAACCCGTCCTGGTTATCGGCAGTTCGAATACCGACATGGTGGTTACTGTCGACGAACAAACTGTCCTTGGCAGCAATTTTGAGAGCTTTGCTGGCGGAAAAGGGGCAAATCAGGCTGTCGCGGCCCGACGCGCCGGCGGCGAAGTTTGCTTCGTCGCCGCCGTCGGCAGCGACGACCCAGGCCGACAAGCCATAGCGACCCTCAAAGCGGAAGATATCGACATCACGAAACTGCTGATCCTGGACGACACGCCGTCCGGGGTCGCACTGATTTTCGTGAACCGCAACGGCGAGAACAGCATTGCCGTCGCCCCCGGGGCGAACAGTGCCTTAACTGCAAACTACCTGCAGTCCAACCGGGATCTGTTCGCCAGAGCAGGCATCGTCCTGTTGCAACTCGAAACACCACTGGAGACGATTGCCGCCGCTGTTGAACTTGCACGGCGCTACGAAATACCCTGCGTTCTGAATCCCGCGCCTGCCGCCGAGTTGCCCGATTCGATTCTCGGCGCACTGTTTTGTATTACGCCAAACCAGCACGAAGCAGAGATCCTGACCGGCGCTACTGTCGTTGACGCTGACAGCGCCAGGACGGCTGCCGACGCACTGCTTCAGCGTGGCGTCAAGAACGTCGTCGTTACAATGGGTGAATCCGGTGCACTGCTTTGCAACTCGGACGGCGTCCATCATCAGCCTGCGGAGCAGGTCGATGTTGTTGATACGACGGGTGCTGGCGACACGTTTAACGGCGTTTTTGCCGCCATGCTCGCAAGTGGACTGTCACTCTG
>JAUHYO010000280.1 GCA_030426325.1 Gammaproteobacteria bacterium
ACGAAACCTTGCGAGCCCAGGTGGAGGAGCGTACCCGTTCTATCGAAACCGCCAGGCAAAATCTTCAGAGGACCAATGAGCGTTTGTCTCAGGAGGTCGAAGCAAGGGCAGAAATCGAGACGCGGTTTCGACAGGCGTTTCAGAATGCTCCCATCGGCCTGGGCCTGATCGATGCTCGCGGTGTGCTCTTCGATGCGAACCCGGCTCTGACCGGAATGTTCTGGCCTGAATGCAGCGAATTGCCTGATGAGAAATTCGTCGAAAAAATTGCCGACGAAGACCGCGATGAATTCGATATTCGCTACCGCAAACTCGTGCAGGGTAAGACGAACGAGCTGGACATGAATCTCACCTGTATCGGTCATAACGGCGATGATCTCAAGGCAGTCGCCAGCCTGTCGGCTGTGCGCAACGATGGCGGTCACTTTCTTTATGCGGTGTTTCAAATCCAGGATATAACGGAGTCACTCAAGCTAACCGTCCAGCTTGAATACCAGGCAAGCTACGACGAATTGACCGAACTGCTCAATCGACGTGCATTCGAGACTCAACTCGAAAAAGCCTGGCAGAGCAGTGCCGAGTCGCAAAAGCAAAGCTACCTGATGTTTATGGATCTCGACCAGTTCAAGGTTGTAAACGATACGTCAGGCCATACAGCGGGCGATCAGCTGCTACGCGCTGTTAGTGAAATTTTGAACGACAGTGTACGGGCCGATGACATCGTCGGCCGTCTCGGTGGCGATGAGTTCGGCATCATACTTTGGGAATGTCCAACCGATGTCGCGAGGCGAATTGCCGAGTCCATTCGTAGCCGGATTGAGACCTTTCGCTTTCACTGGGATACCGAGACCTACCGAATCGGCGTCAGTATCGGCGGTGTCCCCATCGACAAAAGCGTTGGCGATATCAACGAACTTCAGCAACTTGCAGATGCTGCCTGCTATGCAGCCAAGGAAGCGGGTCGAAATCGTGTACATATGGTCGATGGTGATGCGGATTCTGCGAGAGTGCATCGTGGCGAAGTTCGTTGGGTGCAGCGAATCCGTGAGGCAATGGACAAGAATCGCTTTGCCATATACGCACAACCTATTCGGCCGATTACCGACAATGTCGATGAGCCGGAGCGTCTTGAAATACTCCTCAGACTTCGGGACCCCGAGTCACGCAAACTAATACCGCCCGGTGCGTTTCTTCCGGCAGCCGAGCGCTACGGACTCAGTGTTGAACTAGACAAGTGGGTTGTGCAAAGCCTGCTGGATACGCTGTTTATTCACAGCGCGTTCAAAGCCGACCAGCGCAGCTATTGGATTAATTTGTCCGGCAGTAGCGTGGGCGACAAGCGATTCGCAGAGTTTCTGAAGGCGGCGATTGCACGGTCGCCTTTGCCGCCAGGGACAATAAATTTCGAGATAACGGAAACGGCAGTCATTCGCAGCGTCTCCGAGGCCGGCAGTCTGATGGCTGACCTGCGGGAAATGGGCTGCCAGTTTGCGCTTGATGATTTCGGCAGTGGCTTGTCGTCGTTTGGATACCTGAAAAAACTGCCGGTTGACTACATCAAGATCGACGGGATGTTCATTCGTGACCTTATTCATGATCATACGGATCGCATTTTCGTCAAGTCGATCATCGATATCGCAGAAACACTAAATATCAAGACAATCGCGGAGTTTGTCGAGAACGAAGAGACTTTGAAAATCGTCTCTGAGCTTGGTGCAGGTTTCGCACAGGGCTTTGCGATTGGCAGACCATTTGAGTTGGCACCACGATTCCCCAGAACGGTGAGTCCTGACGTTGCCATTTTTCAGGCGAAAGCGGGTTGAGGGATCCAATGACAGCGGTAGCGAACAAAACAGAAACGGCAGATTCAGCAACGAGGCTCGCGGAGTCAATTGCAGTTCTACCACCCCTTCCCATGACAGCTCAGAAGATTCTGACGTGCTTCGGCGATGAGTTTATTGATGCCGACAAAGTCGCTGAGGTTGTCGAAGGCGATCCAGGTATCTGCGCGAAATTGCTAGGACTGACTAACTCGGCTTATTTCGGCCTTGCCGAACCACTCTACAATATACGTGAGGCGATCTCGCGGGTACTTGGTGTTGATACCGTTCGTTCCCTGGTTCTTGCGATGGCGATTCAGCAGTCGTTCAACAGCAAAGACTGCCCAGGTTTCAAAGTCGAGCGGTTCTGGGTCGATTCACTGAATGTCGCCGAATGCTGCAAGAGAATTGCGGCCATGGATGATGTCGCACCCGATACGGATCGCGACCTGGCTTACACGACGGGACTTTGTTCCAACCTCGGATTGATGGCTATGGCGCATATGGAGCCGCAACGTACAAACATGGTACTGAGCAAGGCCACTGCGGCGCAGGGCGCGGGAACGCTAACGCGGCTGCTTGCTGAGACTTTTGATACGGATCACAGGTTCGTGACCGTCGAGCTTGCCAGGTCCTGGGACTTGCCTGTGCCGATGCTCGAAGCTTACGAATGTCGATCACTCGGTGCAGTGCAATGCGTATCGAGATTGGGACTTGTCCTGCGAGCGAGTGTTGCGGCAGTCGGCAACTCGAACATGCGATTAGAAGACCGCGGGAGCCTCGAGGAATTCGCGAGACCACTCGGACTGCGTGACGAAGATCTGCGCGATATTGCTGACATGGACGAACGGCAGGAAGAGCGAGTGTTGTCGCTCGCGAGCAATATGACCCGTTAGTGCTTTACTGGTATCCGCGTGCCTGTAAATTGAACAAGTGCGCGTACTGACCGTTTTCTGCCAGTAAGCTTTCATGATTGCCGCGCTCCAGGATCTTGCCCTGATGGATGACGACAATTTGCGCCGCGGCTCGTACTGTCGAGAAGCGGTGCGATATCAGGATCGTCATCTTGCTGCTGCTGGCTGTTCGAAAATGTTCGAACACTTCAGCCTCCGATGATGCATCCATTGCGGCAGTCGGTTCATCGAGGACGAGAATGTCGGCATCGGCGCGCATGAAGGCGCGCGATAGCGCGATCTTTTGCCATTGTCCTCCCGACAGTTCCCGTCCGCCCTTGAACCATCGGCCGAGTTGCGTGTCGTAGCTGTCCGGCATTTCCTCGATAAACGGCGCCGCCAGCCCGGTCGTTGCTGCTGCCTGCCAGCGACTTTTGTCGTCGATGTGGCGCACATCGCCGGCACCAATATTCTCGCCAACTGAAAACTGGTAGCGGCCAAAGTCCTGGAAAATAACACCGACGCGACTGCGCAGGGTCTCGACATCCCATTCCTGCAGGTCCAGTCCATCGAGCAATATGCGTCCTTCAGTGGGCTCGTAGAGCCGGGTTAGGAGTTTGATCAGGGTTGTCTTGCCGGAACCGTTTTCACCGACCAGGGCCAGGCTCTCACCGGGTTTGATTTGCAGGCTGATTCCGGTCAGCGCATTGTGTTCTGCGCCGGCGTAGCGAAACGATACGTTGTCAAACTCCAGTCCACGCGCGGGATCGGGGCCGCGTATCGCGGCACCGGGACGATCCGGCACAGGTTGTTCGAGATACTCGTACAGGTTGGACAGATAGAGATTGTCTTCGTACATGCCACTCACTGAGGTCAGTATCGCGGCGACGGCGGATTGGCCCTGGCGGAACAGCACCAGGTACATGGTCATGGCACCCAGTGTAATGGCGCCACCGATGGCCGCGACGACGATCCAGCCGTAGGCACCATACAATGCGGATATCGAAAGCAGGCCAAGAATGAATCCCCAGGTATCCCGGCGAATCGTCAGTTTGCGATCTTCGACAAACAATTTGGCAAATATGTCGCGGTAACGCTGCAGCAAACGCGGCCCGAGCTGGAACAGCTTCACCTCTTTAACACCGTCTTCCCGCGCGATGACGGTTTCCAGGTATAGCTGCATCCGGGTGTCGGGAGACCTCCAGCGGAACAGTCGAAACGCATCACCGGAGAATTTCGCTTCCGCGAAGAAGGATGGCAGACCGGCGGCTACGAGAATAACAACAGCCCAGGGTGAGAATGCAAACAGGAGCACTGAGTAACTTGCGAGCGATATGAGATTTTGAACAAGACCGAATGTCTTGGTGACCAGGCTTAACGGCCGGCTTGAGGCCTCGCGTCGGGCTTGCGTCAGCTTGTCGTAAAACTCCGAGTCCTCAAAATGTGCGAGCTCAAGGGTCATCGCTTTTTCGAGGATCATTACATTGACGCGTTGGCCGAGCAGGGCGCGCAACAGCGACTGGCTGGCGGAAATTCCTCTTTGCGTTGCGGCGACGGCGATGACCACGATCGCTTCGAGCGCAACGAGCCACAGGATCCTGCGGGTATCCGGATCAGTGGACTGGGTTGCCAGAACGAC
>JAUHYO010000281.1 GCA_030426325.1 Gammaproteobacteria bacterium
CCGGAGGCAGCAGCGGCAGCTCACCGAGGTTGCGCGGCCGCCGCTCCAGCCAGGCGGCCCAGCCGCAAAACGCCAGGCCGGCAGTGGCCAGCAAGAGGGTCGGTATCAGGCCCAAATCGTCTCCGCTCGGCACGCAGCTCCACCCGGCTGCGACCGCGCCCCATAACGTAAAATCAAGCGCCGGTCAGCAGTGGCAGGCCGCTGGCGAAGAGCTCCAGCTGGTCCTCGGCGTCGGTCGGCGGCGTATTCAGCAAACGCTGATAGGCCGCGATCAGGAATGCGGCAGTCTTGCCGGTACCCGTTTGGGCCTGACCGGCAACGTCTTTGCCTTTGAGCGCCATCGGCAGCGTGCCGGCCTGGATTGGCGTGCAATATTCGAAGCCTGCGGCTTTGATTCCGGCGCGCAGGTCCGGGTGCAGGTCAAGTGTGTCGAATTTGAGGTCGCTTAGGTGATTGTCTGACATGAGACTCCATAGAAAAATTGCAGATTTGGGCTTGCAAATTGGTTCGTGAACCGGTCAAATTGGCCAATATCGACGCGACAGTCGTCGCACCTGCCAGTTTCGCCTTCAACGAAATCCAAGAGAAGCCGCGGTAAAGCTGCGACATATTGCCTGATTGGACGGGCAGCGTCATCCATTTTGCACAGTTCGCACCACGCCAAACGGCGGCTGCGGGCGATGCCAAACAGCCAACCACACGAAGCCAATTTTGGAGGTAGATGCCGGTGAGCGACAATATTGTGCACACCAATGACGACTCATTCGAGGCCGATGTACTGCAGTCAGCGAAGCCTGTACTGCTGGATTTCTGGGCCGAATGGTGCGGCCCCTGCAAGATGATTGCACCGTTATTGGATGAGGTCGCGACAGAATACGCTGACCGCATAACTGTGGCAAAACTGAACATAGACGAGAACCCGAACACGCCACCCAAGTTCGGTATTCGTAGCATTCCGACCTTAATGCTGTTCAAGGACGGCTCCGTGCATGCGCAGAAACTGGGCGCCATGTCGAAGTCGCAACTGACAGAGTTTCTGGAAACCAATCTGTGAGAGGATACTTGGGTAATCAAACTAGAAGCCGCCCTAAACAGCCGGCAAAATCAAAAAACGCGGGGGGGCAGGGAAACCGGCGTCGTCGACCAAGACGGCGTGAATCGGAAGAGTTTCCTGACGACGAGGATAACCTCGAAGTAATTCCACCGGATCAGCTCGAGCTCACCAAGAATGCGATGAATCTGACGGATCTCAAGAACCGTCCGGCATCCGACCTTGTTGACCTTGGCACCAGCCTGGGTCTCGAAAACCTGGCGCGGTCGCGCAAACAGGACATTATTTTTTCCATTCTGAAGGCGCATGCGAAGAATGGCGAAGATATATACGGCGATGGCGTGCTGGAGATACTGCAGGACGGCTTCGGCTTTCTGCGTTCTTCGGACAGCTCCTATCTTGCCGGGCCCGACGACATCTATGTCTCGCCCAGCCAGATACGTCGATTCAACCTGCGCACGGGCGATACCGTCAGTGGTCTGATTCGTCCGCCGAAAGACGGGGAGCGTTACTTTGCGTTGCTCAAAGTCGGCCAGATCAATCACGACGCACCCGAGAACGCTCGCAGCAAGGTCCTGTTTGAGAACCTGACGCCGCTGTTCCCAAAAGATCGTTTGACGCTGGAGCAGGGTAACGGCAGCACCGAAGATCTGACCGCACGAATTATCGACATGGTCGCACCGATCGGTAAAGGCCAGCGCGGCCTCATCGTTTCACCGCCGAAAGCCGGTAAGACGATGCTGCTGCAAAACATTGCCTCGGCGATCGTTGCCAACAACCCTGAAGTTGACCTGATGGTGCTGTTGATTGACGAACGTCCTGAGGAAGTCACCGAGATGACGCGCACGGTTCGCGGTGAAGTGGTCTCGTCGACGTTTGATGAGCCGGCAAGTCGTCATGTCCAGGTTGCCGACATGGTGATCGAGAAAGCCAAACGCCTGGTTGAGCACAAACGTGACGTTGTTATTCTGCTGGATTCGATTACCCGTCTCGCAAGGGCGTACAACACCGTCGTTCCGTCATCGGGCAAGGTCCTGACGGGTGGTGTCGACGCGAACGCATTGCATCGACCGAAACGGTTTTTCGGTGCGGCACGCAATATCGAGGAAGGCGGCAGCCTGACGATTCTCGCAACAGCACTTGTAGATACGGGGTCCAAGATGGACGAAGTTATTTACGAGGAATTCAAGGGCACCGGCAACATGGAGATCCACCTGGATCGCCGCATTGCCGAGAAGCGCACGTTCCCGGCAATTAACATCAACCGTTCGGGCACGCGCAAAGAGGAATTGCTGACCGATCCGGATGAGTTGCAGAAGATGTGGGTGCTTCGCAAAGTCCTGCACCCGATGGACGAACTCGCCGCAATCGAGTTCCTGCTCAGCAAATTGCAGGATACCAAGACCAATACGCAGTTTTTCGAGGCGATGAAGCGCTAGCCAGACTGGTCGACGAACAGGGGCCGGATTCCGTCGGGGATCTGGCCTTTTTTTATGTCCCGGTTATCTACGCGTACAATGACCCCGGCGCGACCGATTTTCCTGCCCAATGGCGTCTAATAGTCGAGACAGCAAAGAGGCACACCGTGGCGGTCTATCTCGAGGACAAAAAGCTTGTAAAACAGTTGCTTGCCGGTGACAGCCGTGCATTTGACCGGTTTTTTGACGAGAATTTCGCGCGCCTTTACCGCTTCGCGCTGGTGCGTTTGTCCGATGACCCGGATGCGGCCAGGGAAGTCGCCCAGATGGCGCTGACTCGAGCAATCCAGAATTTACACAAGTATCGCGCCGAATCGGCGCTGTTCACCTGGCTTTGTGCAATCTGCCGAAACACGACCAGTGATTGGCTGACCCAACAAGGCCGGTACCGAGAGCACATCGTGTTGGTCGAAGATTTTCCAGAAATTGCCGCGGCAGTGGATTCGCTGCAGGTCCCGGAGCAAATGAGTCCGGAGAAGCAGTATCGGCGCGTCGAGTTGATTCGCCTGATCCAGGTGGCGCTCGACAAACTGCCGCCCCGATACGGCGACGTACTGGAATGGAAATACGTCGAGGGCTATTCGATCAGGGAAATATCCGAAAAACTGGATTGCGGCGATGAGGCGACGCAGTCCTTGCTGGCTCGCGCCAAGCGTGCGTTCTCGGAAGTGTATGCAACACTTTCCGGTGGTCTCGAACTTCAACCTGACGAGTTATCCCAATCATGAGCGATATCGACAAATCGCTGGAGCAGCTTCTTGGAAAAGCCACGCGGCGACCGGTGCCCGACCAGGCCCATGTCGCAGAAGCGCGTGAGGCATTGCGCGCCGAATGGCAGCGTGTAACAGGAAGACGGCAATCCAGGCGACGAATACTGCACTACGCTGTAGCTGCAACGGTGCTTGTATCGGTTTTTTCACTGTTCAACAGTTTGCGGGAACCCGCCCTCGATCAGGTGCAGGTTGCATCGATCCAGAAAAGTTTTGGCTCGATCTACTTTGTCAGCGATCAATCGGTCATGACGCCAGCCGACACTCAACAATCGATTCACCTGGGCGAAACAATATCAACGGGCAAGGATGCCGGTATCGCGCTGGCCTGGCTGAACGGCGGCTCATTGCGGCTGGACGAGAACACAACGCTTGAGTTTCGTGACGACAAGACAGTCTACTTGCACGACGGCCAGATCTATTTCGATTCGACTCCCTCGAGCCTGATTGCCGGTGCCCGGGTTGCGGAACCCGGGTCGCTCGCCGTGGAGACCGACTATGGGCGAGTAACGCATGTTGGCACACAGTTCATCGTTGGCATCGATGGCGAAGTGTTGCAGGTCAGCGTACGCGAAGGTCAGGTCGATGTTGCCGGGCGCTATTATCAGCGAGTTGCCGAGCGAGGGCAGCAGCTGCGGTTCGCCGGCCGACAACAGCCCGCGGTGCTCCGCATCGACGAGTACGGCGAGTCCTGGAACTGGGTTGCTGAGCGATCGCCTGCGGTCGAGGTCGATGGCCGAGCAGCAGAGGAACGACACGTCGAACGACAGGGTGCGTATGGCCGAGATGGCGAGGCTGCCGCCAAAGGAGTCGTTCACCCCGATATAGGCCCCGCCGATCAGGTAGAAGTTCGGGATCTGCTGGTCGCGCAGGCGCGAGGCGATCCGCAGGCAGGTCGTGACATAGCGGCAGTCGGGCTTGAGGTGCGCATTCTCGGCGACGGCCAGGGCGGTGGTTCAGGTGCTTCCTCAGAAAACCGAGGCGTGTTCGTCGCGCAAGGTGGCAATATCACGGCGGGCGGCACGGGTAACGTGCAGGTTACGGGCACAGG
>JAUHYO010000010.1 GCA_030426325.1 Gammaproteobacteria bacterium
TGAAGGGCCTGGGCCTGAACAAGATGAACCGCACCCGCGAACTGGAAGACACGCCGTCGGTGCGCGGCATGGTCAACAAGATCCCGCATCTGGTGACCATCATCGAAGAAAAGAACTGACTTGAAAGGCCGGGGAAACCCGGCCTTTTTTTGTCAGGTCGAGTACGGCCAGACTTCGAGTCCGTGAATCGCATTGCGAATATCCATCGAAAGATTCACTGAGCCGACCGTCTGGTTGGTATCGAGGTCGTAAATCGTGATGGTTGACGGCGACGAACCGCCAATAACAAACCGGTCCTGGAAGACCGTGAGGCCACGGCCGAAGCCCTGGCGTGCAATTTTTGAATCATCGACACCGGCAAACTGAATGTCGGATTCATCATAGGTCAGGATCTTGAATGCCTTTTCTGCGCCACTGCGGTCCACGTAGCGAACGCAGTCGGCAGCCGTATCGTTGAACAGCACGCCATCCTTCCACGGCCGTGCATTGTGCGTACCGGGCGGCAACTCGCAAACAATTGACACGTCCCATTTTCGATTAACGCGGAGCAGCGCGCCCGTCTTCAGGCCGCTCAGGAATATTCCCGATTCGCTCACGTGGACCATGTTGATATGGAGGTCATTGACCGGTGCCGGTCCGGTCGGGGTACGCGGGTCGAAGGTATAGCCACTCCACTTGCCGAGCGCTCGCTGCAACTGGAAGCCCCAGTCGAATTCCCCGGTATCAAGATTGAATGCCAGAATACAATCGAAGCCGGTCGATGTCAGGAATAGGCGATTGTCCATGCGGCAGATCTCATGACAATGCTTGAGGTAACGATTGCGAAACGACTCCTGGATTTCGAATGCCTGGTTGTAGCGATACAACTCGTCGCTGGCAGCCACGAAAATGTCATCGTCATCGAACGCAATGCCGCGCAGCCCACGGTCTGCGCCACGCCCTTCAAAATCAATGCTGCTGGTATTCCAGTCAACGTGCTGCTGGCCAGTACGGTGCTCGAAATCGACGACATAAATGCCGCCGTGACTCTCTCCCTGCTGGCTGCCGCGGACAACGGAGGTTGCAATCAGTGTCGGTAATTTTATTTCCACTTAAGTCTTTGCTCCGCTGCGTTTCAGGCGATCCTGCGTCTGATTTTCCGAGGCTACCAGACCGGGATCATAGTATGCTTGCATAACCGGATAATACTGATAATAAAGGTCCGCCCGTGAATATCTTCTGCAGTCGAAACCTGGCAATTGCTGTCATCCTGTTCACTTCAACATCCATGTCATCGTGTATGAGTTCTGAGGACACCCCCGTCTACCGACATGCCAACGAACCAATCGGCACGGTGCGCGAAGTCTACGACGGACGCCTGTATCCCGACATACAAGTCAATACGTTTCGCAACATCGACCGGTTGTTTCCAACTCGCATTGTGAAACGGGGGACAACCGTTCGAGACCTGCCAGAAAGTTCGACGCCGCTCAGCGACTTTTCGTATACAGCGGACGGCAAGACCTACGACCTTTTTGACGTACTTTCGCTGAACCGGGTCAGTGGCTTGCTGATTATCAAGGACGGCGAAGTCGTATTCGAAAAATACCTGCTGGGCAATACACCGGACACGCGGTGGATGTCGATGTCAGTTGTAAAGTCGATGACAGCAACACTGATTGGCGCGGCCATTCAGGATGGTTATATCGAATCGATCGACGACCCAATCGTCCGCTACCTGCCACGCTTCAATAACACAGCCTATGACGGCGTCACCGTCCGGCAAGTATTGCAAATGACCTCAGGCGTTGCGTGGAATGAAACCTACACTGATCCCACGTCTGACCGCCGTCGCATGCTGGAAGCACAGATCGCGCAGCGGCCTGGCGATATCCTGGACCTGATGGGTGCCTTGCCTCGCGCGGCCGAACCCGGCACGCGCTGGAACTACAGCACCGGTGAAACCCATGTCGCCGGCGCCCTCGTTCAGGCGGCAACCGGTATGCCGGTCGCCGACTACCTGTCGGAAAAAATCTGGTCGAAGGCCGGCATGGAGGCGGATGCCAACTGGTGGCTTGAATCGCCCGATGGCCTTGAGGTCGGCGGCAGCGGCTTGTCGGCAACACTGCGTGATTATGCGCGCTTTGGACTCTTACTCCTGGACGATGGTGTGGCCGATGGCGAGCGAATTCTGCCGGAAGGCTGGATGGCGGAAGCCGGCTCGCCGAAGACGGTCGATGGAAAAGAGGTTGAGTACGGCTACATGCTCTGGCCACTGCACGGGGATAGTTACGCGGCAATCGGCATCTTTGGTCAGTTCGTGTTTGTCGACCCGGACAAAGACCTGGTGGTCGCCATGTGGAGCGCGCAGTCCAAACCGGTGGATCGGCATGGGCTGGACGAGTACGTATTTCTGGAAGCGATATCGAATCACTTTGAATAGCGGAGAATGAATGCCATGAATTTCGGGAACAGACTTTTGCGGTGCATCGGATTACTCAGCCTTATTGTTCTGGCGTCGGCGTGTAGCAAGAAAGTCGAACCCGAGGCGTCGGTGGGTGCCGATACGGTGCTTAAGAATGGCTATGTCTACACCGTGGATGCCGATCGCAGCGTTGCCCAGGCTGTCGCAATCACCGACGGACGCATCGTCTACGTCGGTGCCGATGACAGTGTGTCGAGTTTGATCGGCGACAATACGCGAGTCATCGATCTGCAAGGCCGTATGCTGATGCCTGGCTTTCAGGACAGTCACATTCACCCGATCATGGCAGGCGTCGAGGCCTCGGCCTGTGACCTGAACGGCTTACCGGGCATCCCCGAATACCGCAGCAGGATTCTCGAGTACGCGACAAACAATCCGGATGTTCCGTGGATTCTCGGTGGCGGCTGGGCAATGTCGGTTTTTGGCCCCGGCGGCGCACCGAACAAGAGCATTCTCGATGAACTGGTGCCTGATAGGCCTGTGTATCTTTCGTCCCAGGATGGTCATACCGGCTGGGCCAACAGCGCGGCACTGGCCATCGCAGGCATCGACAAGAACACACCGGATCCCGCGGATGGCCGTATCGACCGCGACCCGGTTACCGGTGAGGCGATCGGCAGCCTGCAGGAAGGTGCAATGTCGCTGGTGACGGATCACATTCCGCCGGAATCTCTGGAAACACGGATGGCGGGGCTACGCTACTCCGTCGACCTGCTAAACAGTTACGGCATCACGGGTATCCAGGACGCGATCGTTTACGAGGACCATCTTAAAGCGTATACCGAGCTCGCTGACCACGGTGAGTTGAGCCTGCGTGTCGTCGCCGCCCTCTGGTGGGAGAACCGCGAGGACCTGTCGCAGATCGAAAAACTGGTCGCATTGCGCGAGAAGTACACTAGCGACGCAATCGACGCCCGGACTGTCAAAGTTATGCAGGATGGCGTGATGGAGAACTACACCGCCGCGATGCTGGAGCCCTATCTTGTCCCGAGCGGTACCAAGGGCATCCCGATGATCGATCCCGAGTTATTGAAAACCGTGGTCAGCAAGCTCGATGCCGAAGGATTCCAGGTGCATTTCCATGCAATTGGCGACGCTGCTGTGCGGCAGTCACTCGACGCCATCGAGGAGGCCTTGATCGACAATGGTGCACTCGGGCATCGCCACCATATTTCTCACCTGCAAATGATCGACCCGGCCGACATTCCACGATTCAGGGAGCTCGACGTCGTTGCCAACTTCCAGCCGCTATGGGCCTATGCAGATGAATACATCACTGAGCTGACGATACCCTTTATCGGCGAAGAGCGAGCTCGCTGGATGTACCCGATCAAGTCGGTGCTCGATACCGGTGCGACGGTAGCGTTTGGCAGTGACTGGTCGGTATCGACGGCAAACCCCTATCCGCAAATCGAAACAGCGATTACGAGAAAAAGTGCCATCAACGATGAAATCGATGCATTTCTTCCGGAACAACGCATTGACCTGGCATCGGCGCTGGCTGCATTCACCATTAACGCCGCATTTGTCAGCCGGCGGGATAGGGATACCGGTTCGATTGAGGTGGGTAAGTATGCGGACCTGGTGCTACTGGATCAGAACCTGTTCGAGATAGAACCTGAGGACATCTCCGAGACAACCGCCTTGATGACGATGTTTGCAGGGCGCGTGGTGCACGGCGAGTTGCCGCCCGGCAAGTAAGCGAACGGGCACGAAACAAAGGCTGCGGACTCCGATCAGGAGTCCGCAGCCTTGTTGTTACTCCGCAAAGTTGTACTGAATTCCGAACGTGTAGGCCGTACCGAAATCGTCGTACTGATAGGCGCGGCTGGTAATACCGGCGTAGTAGTACTCTGGCTCATTACCGATATTCACGACTTCACCATACAGCTGCCAGCTGTCATTCATCCGGTACTTGGCGGTGAAGTCCCACTGAACCCGCGAATCCGTGTAACGGTCGTAGCCGACATCTACCAGTTCGTCGACGTAGCTATCGCGGTACTTCAGTGCAAGTCGCAAGTCCAAACCGTGCTTGTCGTAACCGATGACAAGATTGGCAAGGTTCGATGCCTGTTTTGGGAGGTCGACTTTGCGATCACCGGTATCGCCTTCCGCATCGACGTAAGTGTAGTTTACAGCAACAAGAAACGCGTCAAACGGGGCGCCGAGGAAACCAAAATGCTGCTGGTAGTTGAGCTCTACACCGAGGACCGTTGCGTCCTGACCGTTGAGCGCAACCGTTGCCTCGTCGAATACACGATTCTGCCATGCGTAGTCGTCGATCTGCTGCACAAATATGAAATCCTCAATCTTCTTGTAGAACAACCCGGCCGATACGACGCTGAGATCTGTCGGATAGAAGGATAGTGACGCATCGATATTCCAGGCACGGAAAGGGTCAAGATCAGGGTTACCCAGCTCCGCCTCGTTATCTTCGATAGCGACCCGAAGGGCCACGTCCTCGACGCGAGGTCGAACAACTGCGCGATGGAAAGACAGGCGGCCAATGAGGTTGTCGGTAAAGTTGTAACGAATATTCGCACTCGGCAATAAATCGTCATACGAATTTTTGGCCTGAATTGCGGTAACTGTCACCGTATCTTCCGGGGGGTCGCCGGGGCCGTTGGCATCTTCTTCTGTGAATTCGACTTCGTTGCCGCGGTTGTCTATTTCCGTATGTTCATACCTTAGCCCGGCTACGATCGTTGCCCGGTCAGTCTCCCAGGTTCCCATGATGAACCCCGCGGTGACGTCTTCCTGGTAAACGAAGTCTGCAACATTCGAGTCAATCATCGAATCCAGATCTTCGAAATCGATACCAGTGCCCCCGGCCAGAATGTCGCGTTCGATCGAGTTGTCGGGTACCGGATCGAGCGGCGTGGGGAGCCCGTATGCAGCGGCGCCATTTGCAAGCAATGCATCGGACAGGAACCATGTTCCATCCCCTGACCAGAGATCAGCCATTTCATCCGATGATTTTTCGCGGTAACGAACCTTGGCACCGAACTTAATGCTGCCAGAACCAATATCTCGGGTGGCGTCAACTTGAAAAGATGTCTGTTCGTCTTTGTTTTTCTCGTTGAAATGCTCGATTTCATCGAGTTCGTACAGTGAGGCATCCTGAAGGGCTGTCCAGTACTGCGACGTGACGACGGGTACCTGCGGATTGCTGCGATCAATCGATGCAACAGGGCCTGCACCAATTGTCCCGTCGTTTGACTCAAATTCGGCAACCCACGCACCGCTGACCTGATCAGGTGTGCGCTCTTCCGCATAGGAGTAACCGATCTTGGTTGAGATCAGCCAATCGTCAAGCTGCGTTTCGGACCCTGCGGATATCGACAGGTTTTCAGCAATTTGGCCGATTCGTGTGCGACCTTTCGTTGAGCGCTCGATTTCCAGCTCGTCGTAGTCGGCATTCGTTGCCGACACAGTGTTCTCATCGAGGCCTCCGAATTCGAAAGCCGTCGCATTCCTCAGTTCCGTGTCAGTGAATTTGCTGTACAGCGTATAGAGATGCAATGCTGTCGAGTCTGAAATATCCAGATCAAAGTTCAATGCACCGCCAACGCGTTCCCGCCCAACCGTATACAGTCTGGGTTCGAGAGTTTCCATATAGTCCGACCCGTTGTCGGCTACTTCCCAGTCGTCGCCTTCATTGTTGTTGATATGCAGGTCACGATCATTCCAGCTGATCGCGGCTGCGACCCCGAGCCGACGATCGTTGGCAAGATTGAAGATGTTGCTTCCGGCAATCGACAATTTGGGATTCCAGTTTTCACTATTTTCGTTGTATTGCCCTTCTGCCCTCGCCTTCAGATACGCTCCTTTGCGACTGAAAGCACTCAGGGTTTTTACGTTGATTGAACCACCTATCGCATCTCCATCCATGTCCGGCGTCAGTGTCTTGTGGACTTCAAGACCATCGAGAACATCGGATGGGATGACGTCGAGCTGCAAAGCCCGGCGTGGCTCGCCGGAGGTGGCTCGAACGCCATTGATGGATGTTGAATTCAAGTCAGGGTCCATGCCGCGAATCGCAACATAGCGGCCCTCACCTTGGTCAGTCTCAACAGAAATGCCCGACAGTCGTCGCAGGGATTCCGCGACATTCTGATCTGGAAACTGGCCCATCGCATCGGTATCCAATACGCCGACGACGTTGTTCGCCGATCGTTCCTGGCTCAACGCGCTGGCGATCGCTGCCGCCTGGCCGTAGACGATGACCTCCTCCAGATCGGCCGCCTGATTGTCGGCACCTGCACCAATAACGACTTCACCCATGGCAAGACCGGATTCCGGCACCGTGATGGAAATTCTCTTAGCTGGTGTTCCGACGTACGAAACTACCAGGGTGTAGGAGCCCGCTGGTACGTTTCCGATTCGGAATCGACCCCGATCATCCGATATAGTGGAGCGACCCAGCTCTTCAATGGTGACTCTCGCACCCTTGAACGAGACAGTTCGCTGAGCATCCGTCAGCTCTCCACTGACGTGCTGTGCGAAAACCGCTGGCGCCAGCAACAGGCCGCCGACGAGCAACACCGTGACAGAGACCCTTTTTCTAGCCATCGCAAAACTCCCACTCATGTTCTTTCCCCCCATAAAGCGCCGCGGTGACGACGCTGTATTCCCCATGCGCCCATATGGCGTACGGCTGAGTATAGAACAAGAATTTTTAATAGTACAAATACTGGAAAATTTGTTCTAATACCTTTCGACGGGGCCGACGCAGCGCCGAGCTCGAAGGCCGCAGCCTAGGCCGCAATTGTGACGGCGTCATGTCAGAGCCGATGAAACAGCTATTTCAGGGCTGGAAAATATGTTTCACTTTCGATCGATTGGAATAAGCAAGGAGAACCGTGGATGCCTGTTGTAGCGCCCGACAACCTCGAATCATTACGCGCGCAAATTGCCTCGCAGTATGAGGGCCTCAGCCCTCGGCTCAAACAAGTTGCCAGCTATGTCATTGATAATCCGAGTGACATCGCCCTCGAAACGCTCTCGGTCATCGCCGGCCGCTGCGACGTACAACCGTCCACGATCGTGCGTTTTGCCAAGGTATTCGGCTATAGCGGTGCGAGCGAAATGCAGCGCCTGTTTCGTGACGAGATACTGAATTCTGCGCCAAGTCCCAGCTACTCGGAGCGCGTTCGCCAGTTTCGTAAGCGCTCCAATGAGGTCGATTGGCTGTCGCCGTACAATGTCATGCAAGATTTTGCGGAGAGCAACATCATTGCACTGGAGCACCTGCGCGACGTCGTTCGAAAAGAAGACCTCGAAAAATCGATTGAACTCATGCACCAGGCGCATACTGTTTACTTGGCCGGAGTGCGACGGGCATTCCCGGTGGCGGCATACCTGGCGTACTCCCTCAGCCATGTCGAGAAACGGGCGTTCCTGCTGGATGGTGTCGCGGGTATGACGTCGGAACAAAGCTGGATGCTGGGCCCAGAAGACGTCGTAATCGCCGTTTCTTTTAACCCTTACGCCAGCGACACGGTTGCCGTCGCGGAACGAGCGGCGGCCAACGGCGCACCTTTGATTGCAATCAGTGATAGCCAGCTGAGTCCCGTCGCCAAAAACGCGTCGGTTTGTTTCGAAATCAAGGATGCGGAAGTCCGGCAATTTCGTTCGCTGACAGCGTCCATGTGCATCGCGCAGACATTGGTAATCAGTTATGCCTACAAGTACGGCTCAGAGAATCAGGATGACCCGGCGGGATAATTTATGACTGGAATCGCAATAATCGGGGCCGGCAGAATCGGCCAGATACACGCAGCTAACCTGCATCAGCACCCCTTGGCAGAGGTCGTCTGCGTCTCGGATGTATTCGAAGCGGCGGCATCCCGCCTTGCCGAGGCCTGCGACGCGTCAGTCGCAAGCGTTGACGAGTTGCTCGACGATGTCCGGGTCGAGGCCGTGGTCATCGCAAGTTCGACGGACTCTCATGCGGATCTGATCAGGCGTTCGGCTGAGGCGGGTAAGGCGATTTTTTGCGAAAAACCGCTCGACCTGAACGTGGCTGCAGCCGAACAAAGCCTTTCAATCGCCGCTCAGAACGACGTGCTGTTGTGCCTGGGCTTCAACCGGCGTCACGACCCGTCGTTTGACGCCATCAAGGCGAAAATCGACAGTGGCCAGGTTGGTGATGTCGAGGTGGTCAGCATCACGAGTCGCGATCCCGCGCCCCCGCCGGTCGATTACATCGGCCGCTCTGGCGGCCTGTTCAGGGACATGATGATTCACGATTTCGACATGGGACGGTGGCTTCTCGGTGAGGAAATCGTCGAAGTGTTTGCCTACGGCGGGGCGCTCATTGACGACGACATCGGGAAAGCCGGCGATGTTGATACCGCGGTTGCCGTATTGCGGACCGGCAGTGGCCGGCTCTGCCAGATCACCAATTCCCGGCGTTGCAGCTACGGCTACGACCAGCGAATTGAGGTTTTCGGGGCAAAAGGCATGGTCCGGGCCGACAACCACACAGCAACCTCGGTTGAAGTGGCATCGAAGGACGGCTTTACGACGGACGAAGCGCTACCATTCTTCCTGGAACGGTATCGGGATGCCTACCGCCTGCAACTGGATAAGTTCCTGCGCGTGGTCCGCGGGGAGCGCGTGAATATTCCGCTGGGCATCGACGGGCTACAGGCACTCAAGATCGCAGACGCCGCGCAACAATCCTGCGACGAGGGCCGGCCTGTGCGGGTCCAATAACTGATCGAAGGAATTTTTCAAAACAACATTAAATTGAAAAATTTGTTCCACTTCGATAGTCTATGACACTTGATTCAGGGGTTTCCTGGTCGCTCCATTGGTGACCGAACCCCGCTTGAGATTTCAACAAACCGGTCGGTGGTGTGGCAGTGAAAAGTCTGAAGTTCGGCCTGATTGGTACAGGCTTTATGGGCAAGGCGCATGCCATTGCCCTGCGTTCCGTTGGCACCGCGTTTCCGTCGGTTCCGAGTCCCGAGCTCGCCTGCCTCGTTGATTCGAATGCCGAGCGTGCAAGTTCACTCGCGAAGTCCTGGGGCTTCACTCAGTCGTCTACCGACTGGCAAGGCCTTTGCGCTAACCCTGATATCGATGTTGTCGACATCTGCACACCGAATCACCTGCACAAGGAAATGGCGCTCGCCGCAATCGACGCGGGCAAACACGTCTACTGCGAAAAACCACTGGCGCTGACAACAAAAGATGCTGCGGAAATTGCCCATGCGGCCCGCGCGGCCGGTGTCAGAACGTCGATGGGGTTCAACTACATGTGCAATCCGCTGATCGAATTGGCGAAGCAAGCCATCGAGTCGGGCGAGATTGGCGAAATTTTCAGCTTCTGCGGCAACTACCAGGAAGACTATCTGAGTGATCCGGCAACGCCATTCAGCTGGCGCTGCCTGCGTGCACAAGGCGGGCATGGCGCGCTCGCCGACCTGGGAACGCACCTGATTAATATGGCCGAGTACCTGCTTGGCCCCATCGCCTCGGTCATGGGATCAATGACAACTGTTCATCGCCAGCGACCGGAACCCGCCAGTGGTGAAATGCGAAACGTCGAAAACGAGGACATTGCGCAGGCCCTGGTCCGGTTTGCCCGTGGCTGCACAGGCACGATGGACATCAGCCGAATTGCGACCGGCAAAAAATGCGGTCTGACTTTCGAAATTTTCGGCAGCAAGGGCAGCCTGAGCTTTGACCAGGAGCGCATGAACGAGCTGTGTGTCTACAAGACATCCGACAACGACAAGCTGCGCGGCTACCGAACGATTCTAGCCGGACCTCAACACCCCGACTACGCGGCGTTTTGCCCGGCACCCGGACATGGCCTGGGCATCAATGACCTGAAAGTCATTGAAGTAAAGAACCTTTTGAAAAGCATTGAGAACGATGAGGCAATATTCTCGGACTTCGACAACGGCTATCGCGTGCAGATGATTACCGACGCGATTTACGATTCCAGCAACGAGTCTCGGTGGGTCAATACCGAGGCGGTGACGAATTAGAGCGAGATCGATATGACCGTACACATTACCAGTCACCGGGACGGTTTTCCGATGGGCACAACCCGGATCACTCGATACGACGATGTCGATGACAACGTACCCATATCGCTCGACGTTCTGAAACTCGAGGCCGGAGAATCTTTGTCACTGACAACAGAATATGAAACAGCATGGTTGCTGATGAGCGGCAAGGTCGAGGGAAAGGCAGGCGACATCGCGTTCACGTTTGATCGGACGTCAATCTTCGACGAATCATCGAGCTGCATTCATGCTTCTTCGGGAACGCCTGTCACCCTGAGATGTGAATCGGACGTCGAGTTCACCGTCTATTCCTGCGATAACACGAAAGCATTTGCAGCACGCGTTTTCTATCCGAACGACGTTGCCAATGAACCGCGCGGCAAGGGCCAGGTTGGCGATCGATGCCTTCGCTACGTCCGGACAATTTTCGATGATACCAATTCGGACCCGAATACCGACCTGGTGCTGGGCGAAGTCATTACCTTTCAGGGCGGATGGTCAAGTTACCCGCCACATCATCATCCGCAACCTGAGATCTATCACTATCGTTTCACCGAGCCGCAGGGCTACGGCCACGGCGAACTGGGCGAGACCGTTCTTAAAGTGCGCAACAATGACACGGTCAAGATTCTGGATCTCAACGATCACGCGCAATGTGCGGCACCCGGATACGGCATGTATTACGCCTGGGTCATACGGCATCTGCCCGACGATCGCTACAGTGTCCCGGAGTTCACTGAAGAACATGCCTGGATCATGCAGCCCGACGCACGTTACTGGGACCCCAAGGTCTAGCTGTCGTGGCAAGTAAATCCCTTGACGTCATTTGCCTGGGACGCGCCGCTGTCGACTTGTATGGCGACCAGATCGGCGGGCGACTGGAAGACATGCAGAGTTTTTCCAAGTACCTCGGCGGCTCGTCGGCAAACCTGGCGGCCGGCCTTGCGAGGCTTGGCACCCGGTCCGCAATGCTGGTTCGAGTCGGCGACGAACAAATGGGGCGATTTGTCAGGGAAGCGCTCGCAAAAGAAGGCGTCGATGTCAGCCACGTCACGACCGACCCGGATCGCCTGACCGCGCTGGTCATTCTAGGCATCGCCGACAGGGATTCGTTCCCGCACATCTTTTATCGAGAAAACTGTGCCGATATGGCGACGTCTGCCGAGGATGTGGACGAAGCCTTCATCGCATCGAGCCGCGCGCTCTCGATAACCGGTACGCACCTCTCGACCGACGTCACGTACGGTGCTGTCCGGCAAGCTGTATCGTTTGCCAAAGCGAACGACACCCGGGTCATCCTGGACATCGACTACCGGCCGGTTCTCTGGGGCCTGACGGCGGCGGGCAGTGGCGAGGAACGATACATCGAGTCCGCCGTTGTGACTGAACGGATCCAGTCCATGCTGGGGGAGTTCGACCTGTTGGTCGGCACCGAAGAGGAAATCTGCATTGCCGGCGGCGACCCTGATGTCTACTCGTCATTGCTTGCGATTCGTAAACTCTCAGCGGCGACGATAGTGCTGAAACGCGGTGCGTTGGGTTGTGTGGTATTTGAGGGCGATATACCGGCGGCAATCGATGACGGCATTGCCGTGCCCGGCGTCCAGGTCGAAGTTCTGAATACGCTTGGAGCCGGTGACGCTTTCCTGAGCGGTTTCCTGCATGCCTGGCTTGACGATCAAAGCATCGAAGACTGTTGCCGGTCCGGGAATGCCTGCGGTGCGCTGGTCGTATCACGGCACGGCTGCACCCCCGCCATGCCGACACGGATCGAGCTTTCCGACTACCTGGAACGCGCCGCAACGATTGCACGCCCGGACAAGGACCAGCGCATTCAGTATCTTCACGAAGCGACGACACGACGCGCCGTATCGAGTCCCTTGTTCGTACTCGCTTTCGACCATCGCAAGCAACTCGAAGAAATGGTCGTTTCAACAGACCCGCCGGCGAAGAGAATATCCGCGTTCAAGTCACTGGTCTGCGACGCTGCGCTGAAGGTCGCCGATGAACTTCCGGATGAGACCAGCCTCGGCGTCATCGTCGACGAACGCTACGGGGAATCCGTGCTCGCCCGAATGAGTGCCCGGCAATGCTGGATAGGCCGCCCGGTAGAAGTGCCCGGCTCCTGCCCGCTTGAGCTCGATCCGCGCAACAGCATGGGCGTGCCACTATTGCACTGGCCGGCATCGCATGTCGTCAAGTGCCTGGTGTTCTATCATCCGGACGACGATATTCAACTTCGGCTGCAACAGGAAGATCGAGTACGCCAACTCTATGCAGACTGCAGGGACTTAGGACGCGAACTGCTGCTGGAAGTCATCGCAAGCTCGAAGGGCCAGCCCTGCGACGATTCGACTATCCCCAATGTGATGCGCAGATTTTACAATCTTGGCGTACTACCGGCCTGGTGGAAGCTGGAATCACAAACGGCGCCAGCCTGGAATGAAATCGGTTTTGTCGTCAACGAATTTGATCCGCTGTGTCATGGCGTGCTCGTTCTCGGCCTCGATGCGCCGGAAGCCGAGATGAAAGCAAGTTTCCGAATCGCGGCACCCAATCCCGTTTGCAAGGGATTTGCCGTTGGCAGAAGTATCTTTGGCGATGTGGCGCGACAATGGTTTGACGGTCAACTGGATGATCAATCGGCAATTGACCGTGTAGCGGAAAACTATAAGACCATGATTCGATTCTGGCAGGAGGCCGCGAGCGGCAGCACCAGCGTCGACGAAAAACAGGCGACCGGGTAAGCCGAATGAAAACACGACTGACAATGGCGCAGGCACTGGTTCGTTTTCTGTGCGCACAAAATACGGAACACAATGGTGAGCGGGTCCGGCTGCTCGGCGGCGTATTCGCAATTTTCGGCCATGGCAATGTTGCTGGTCTCGGCGAGGCGCTGGAAGATGTCGGTGACGAACTGCCCGTTTTTCGCGCGCACAACGAACAAGCCATGGCACATGCGGCGATCGGCTATGCGAAAGCCTTGCGCCGCCGCCGCCTGATGGCCTGTACGAGTTCGGTCGGACCTGGCGCGACCAACATGGTGACAGCCGCAGCCGTTGCACACGTGAACCGGCTACCACTGCTGTTGTTGCCGGGTGACACATTTGCCAGCCGGCTTCCCGATCCTGTTCTGCAGCAAGTCGAGGACTTTGCAAACCCGACGGTTACTGCGAACGATTGCTTTCGGCCGGTATCGCGCTACTGGGACCGCATTCTGCGCCCGGAACAACTTCTGCAGTCACTGCCGCAGGCGATGTCCGTATTGACGGACCCCGCCGATTGCGGCCCGGTTACACTGGCATTGCCGCAAGACGTGCAAGCCGAGGCATGGGACTTCCCGGACAGCTTTTTCGAGCCGGTTTTGCATCGTTTCTCGCGCCCGGGTCCGGATCGCGACGATTTAACGGATGCCGCCAATCTTCTTGCCGGAGCCAAACGGCCGATCATCATTGCCGGCGGGGGCGTGCACTACTCCGATGCCGCGAGGAGCCTGGCGAATTTCTCTTTGAAGCACGGCATTCCGGTGACCGAGACACAAGCCGGCAAGGGCGCCCTGCCATGGACTCATGAATACAATGCCGGCGCGATCGGCGTGACCGGTACACAGGCTGCAAACGAGTTGGCTGAAAAGGCTGACCTGGTCATCGCCGTAGGAACCCGGCTGCAGGACTTTACAACCGGCTCCGGCCTCCTCATCAGGCGACCGGACGTACCGATGCTTTGTATCAACACCGCGCGCCACGATCTCAACAAAGGCTCCACGGTATCGCTGCGTGGCGATGCGCTGCGTTGCCTTGAAGAACTGGATGAGGCGATTACCGGTCTCTCGGTGGAGGCATCCTGGAGTGCGTCGGCATCCGCGCTTCGTGATCGCTGGAACACCGTCGTCGATGACGTGACATCTCCGGCTGATCGCGCGCGGCCGTCGGACGCCGAGGTTATCGGCGTCGTAAACCGGCGCTTTGCGCGGGACGCAACGGTTGTTTGCGCCGCCGGCGGCCTGCCCGGCGAATTGCACAAGCTTTGGCGGTCGTCCGACACCGACAGCTATCACGTCGAGTACGGGTATTCCTGCATGGGCTACGAGATCGCCGGAGGCCTTGGTGCGAAGATGGCGACGCCCGACCGCGATGTTGTTGTCATGGTCGGCGATGGCAGCTACCTGATGATGAACTCCGAAATAGCAACATCGATTGCGTTGCAGCAGAAGCTCATCATCGTCGTACTGGACAATCGTGGTTTCGGTTGCATCAACCGCTTGCAAACCTCGCTGGGCGGCAAGGGCTACAACAACCTCTGGCAATCGAGCTATCCGAGGGAAACCGACATTCCCGAAATCGACTTCGCCCGACACGCGGCTGCACTCGGTGCCTATGCGGAGAAGGTCGACAAACTCGCTGAGCTGGACGACGCCCTGCAACGCGCCAGCGAGGCACCCACGACCGCAGTCGTCGTCATCGATACCGATCCGATCGTCTCGACAGAGGCAGGTGGCACATGGTGGGACGTGCCCGTCGCGCAGGTTTCCGATAACCGTTCCGTGACCGATGCCTTAGACGCTTACAAAGAACAACAAAAGAGACGCTAACGTGAACCTTCCAATCGGCATCAACCCGATCTCCTGGAGTAATGACGACCTGCAATTCGTCGGTGGTCATATCGCTCTCGAAACCTGCTTACAGGAAGCCTCGGCAGCCGGTTACGACGGTGTCGAGTTGGGCCACAAGTTCCCGCGCGATGCCCGCCAGCTGGCGCCCATTCTGACCTCGCACAAACTGTCGCTGGTCTCAGGCTGGTACAGCAGCTGGTTGATGAGCAGGGACGCTAAAGCGGAAATTGCAGCGATGACGACCCATGCCGACCTGCTGCAAGCGATGAACTGCAATGTCATTATTTTCGCCGAGGTAACCGGCTGCATTCATTCGGAGAAGGATGCCCGGCTCTCGCAACGCCCCCGCCTTCGTCCCGACGAGTGGCGTACCTTTGGTCAACGCATGACCGAAGTCGGCAAGGCCGCAGCTGACAAAGGCCTCACGCTCTGTTACCACCATCACATGGGAACCGTGGTGCAATCGGCCGCAGACATCGATGCGCTGATGACAGAAACCGGAGACGAGGTAATGCTGCTACTCGATTCGGGGCACGCTTTCTTTGCTGGCGCGGACCCGGTCCAGCTGGCCCGGACCTACGCGCCTCGCATTGGCCATGTGCATTGCAAGGACATACGCGAGGCAGTTTTGCAGCAAAGTCTGAATCGCGACTGCAGCTTTCTGGATGCGGTACTCAATGGTGTCTTTACGGTGCCCGGAGACGGTTGCATCGACTACCCGGCAATATTCGCCGAGTTGAAGAAAACAAACTATGACGGCTGGGCGGTTGTTGAGGCCGAACAGGACCCGAGCGTTGCCAATCCTTTCGCTTACGCGAGCCTTGGCTATCAGTATCTCTCCGGGCTGGTTAAAACCGGGTCTTAAGTTTCGCCGACCACTCGAGCGAGTTCATCGAAGACCTTGTCCGCTGCTGCAACCACCGGCCCGCCTTTCACCATCGCCTTCTGATCGGGCAAGCAGTCATTGCTTCGACCACCGGCCTCGTTGACCAACAGCACGCCTGCGGCAAAATCCCAGGAGTTCATGTGCGGTTCGAAGTAACCGATGAGGCGACCCGCGGCAACGTAAGCCAGGCTCAATGCGCCGCTGCCATTTCGATGGTACATGCCGTTTGCACGCATGATTCTCTCGAGCGGCCCGAGCGTATCCTCCGGTGTAACCCGGTTGGAGTACCCGACGCACACCAGGCCGTCAGCCAGGCTGGCAGCCGTGGATGCGCTCAATGGCCGGCCGTTCAGTGTTGCCCCACCGCCGGCGCTGGCTGCAAACAGTTCATCCGAGGTCGGGTCGTAGACGACGCCAACACGCAGCTTGTTTTTGTCGAAATACGCAATTGAAATGCACCAGCTACGGATACCGTTGATGAACGGCTGTGTTCCATCGATCGGGTCGACGATCCATGTCCCCTTGTCGGCATCTGGAACGAATGACTCGTTGCTCTCCTCACCGAGAAACGCGTCGTCAGGACACCGGGTGGCGATTGCCTCGCGAATCAGCGCTTCCGTATTCACATCCGCTTCACTCGCCATGTCTTGCACGCCCTTGCTTTTTACCGTGAGGCTGCCAAGGTCGTTAAAATAGCCGAGGGCCAGCTGGCCGCCGCGTCGAGCAACGTCGCAGGCGAACTGCAGCTTTTCGTCATAGATTCCCATTGAGTGCCCTGTTGCCTAGTGCCGTTTGAGGCGAAATATCGGAGCAGAACACTGCCTGCTGATCGCGAAGTGCTTCGATGTCGCCGGCGTATTAATGGTCACTTCGACTTCCTCGATTTCCGCAACTGACTCGAGGATCGTTACAATGACCCGCTTGATTTCGGCAACCTGACCGCACTGCGATTCGTATTCCGCTACAAGGTTTCCGTCGCGATCCGACACCGCGGGATCAAGGTGACTACAGTCATCGCGATCAGGGATCGAGTACACATGCTGGGGATCGCTTAGAGCCTCAATTAACTCGTTTCGTCGCTCGGATTCGTTCACAAAGCTCTCGGCGGGATAGGCGAACGATGCCGTCATCGTACCGTGATCAGAAACATCGACGAATAAGGTTGCGATACCGGCCTGATGGTCTGAATGCGTCAGGTAATGATTGAGGCAATAATCGTCACCTTCCTTCCCACCGCAGGCCGCGAGCGCAAGACTGGCGACTAGCAACCCGCCGACTCTGTAAGTTTGCAGAAAACTAGTCACTGGCCCTCACATTCCACAGGCTGGTGGCAAGAACGATTGAGAGCACCGACGCACCGACCCAGAAGACAATCGGCGCGGAGTAGTCGTAAAAGAAGACTGTCTGGATATCGCTATCGACGACAAATTCAAACCTTACCTCGCTGTCATAAATCAGCTTGCCGCTGATGTAATCCTGCAATCCCGCGCCAAGGTAACTGAATATGCCAATGAATCCCATCGCGGCGCCCGCGACTTTCTTTGGCGCAATGTCGATCGCGAAAAGCCCGCCGAGCGATGCCAGCAAACCGCTTAGCCCGAAGCCATAGACAACGAGTGCTGCGGCGAGCACGACGCTGTTCGCAGGGCCGTAAAAAATGACGATCAATGGAATGATTTCCATCAAGCCGAAAATGAGGTTGGTTGGCGGCCGCTTGGCATCGAACAGCTTGTCCGACATGTAGCCATAAGCAACACAACCCAGAATTCCGGCCGCCGTATTGAGGAAGATAAACAGGTTGGCATCGAAAAGGTCGAAGCCCCGAATTTCCTGTAAATATACATTGCCCCAGCTGTTAACCGCGTAACGCGTGACGTACATACTGGAGCTTGCCAGTGCGATGACCCACATCGATGGAATTGCGACCACCTTCAACTGGTCCTTCCATATGTTCCTGGCACTGTGTTCGATGGGTTTCGGGCGTTGACCGACGCCATCGTGCCGCCACTCGGCGACGGACGGCAGGCCGAGCGTCTGCGGCCGGTCCTGCAGGTATCGGTAGGCAAGCGCTGCCGCGATAACGCAAATCGTTGCGGGCACCCAGAACCCGAATTGCCAGGGCAGGCCAAGGCCCTTTGGCGGCAACGCAATTAGAAAAGCGATGCCGAGGTACGTCAGCCCCTCACCGATGGAATGCGCTGTGCTCCAGATCCCGTAGTAGCGACCGCGCTCGTGATTGCTGAACCAGTTTGCCAGCGCCACGACGCAGGCGGGCGCGCCGAATCCCTGGAACCAGCCGTTCAGCACCCAAAGCGCTGCCGAGATCCAGACGACCGACGAAAATGACATGCCAAAATTCAGCATGGCGGACATGAACAGGCCCGCGGCGAAGAATCGCTTTGCGTTTGCGTAATCGGCCAGGAATCCGTTGCTGAATTTTCCCAGCGCATAGCCGTAAAGAAGCATGGAGCCGATCAGCCCCATCTCTTCCGGCGTAAATACCCCCGCATCCATCAGGGGCTTCTTGACGACATTCAGTGCGAGGCGGCAAACGTAGCCCAGGCCGTAACACAGCGTAATAAAAAAGATAATGTTGCAGCGGTGATACCTAAACTGCCGATCAATCTCGGCGGGATCGACCAGCGGCGGACTGTCGGACCCCGCCGCAAAAAATCTCAGAAATCGACTCATCTGCTGTCCCCGACTTCAGCAGGCAACAGCATAGCAGCAGACAGTATTGCCTCTACGGGTTCGATGATGTGGCCCTGGGGTCGTAGCCATTGTAGGTCTCCAGTCCCATTGCACTGGCGATGCGTTCCCACGGCACCAGCTTGAAATTCTGTCGCTCGTCCGGCGTGATGTTGCGCCCGTCCTGGACAACGAATACGCCATTGGGAAAGGCGGGTCCAAGATTTGCGCTGGTCACGTCAAGACCGTCAGTTTCAGACGCCCCATCGATGCCGGTTGCTTCGTCAGCGACTACGTGGAACAGGCCGATGAAACGGTTATCTCCCGAGCGCTCGTAAACCGCATAGCTGTCGGCACCCTGGTTTGAGGCGATCAGGTAACCTTCGCCATTGGCCGCATAATAAATGGACAAACCCTCAACGTCGTCGGTGATATTTCCATCCTCGGTGCTATCGACCATGCTTCGATCTTCACCGCCATCCGGTTCAGCAGAGTACTTCCAAATTCCGACGTCTTCTTCGCCAACGTACAGGACACCGGTCTCATCATCGGCGACACATCCTTCCGTCTGTGTTTCGATTTTGAATTCACGGACAGTCTCGGCCGCGATACGACCACTCCCGTTGTCCCGCAATTCGAACTGTTTGACCAGGCCATTTGTATCGTTAACGAAGACGTAAAAGCTGCCGGTTTTCGGGCTGCGGTACATACAGAGTCCGTAGGGATCCAACATGCCCGTCGCGATAACGCCGTCGGCAAGGTTTTCGAGTGTTCGTGTGACGGGGTTCACGCCGTAGATGCTGATTGAGTCCGTCGTCCGGTTGGTGCCGGCAACAATATCAACTGGCTTGCCTTGCAAACTAAAGCCGTAACGCAGGTCGACATTGTTGATTCGACCGTCGGCCAGCGACTGCAACAAGCTGCCATCCAGCGCATAGACATTAATTCCGTGCTGCTTCTGTGATCCGATGATCACGCTTTGCGCTGCATCGTCAGGATGAACCCAGATTGCCGGGTCATCGGCCGCATCACCGTAACTCTTCACAGGTTCTGTTTCGACGCTCGGCGAAACCGTCACCGCCAAAGAGTCGAGCTTCAATGTTGGATTGGTTCCGGCGCTTTCGGGCAGCCCCAATCCGCTGGCGATATCGGCCCAGGACAGGATCTTGTAGTTCGTATTGTTGCCGTCATTGTAATCGTCGGCGACTACCGCGAGGCCGCGCGGAAATTCATCGGACAGCGGCATGCTCGTGATCGCAATGCCTTCGGATTCATCGACGCTACCGATGCCGCCGTGCGCCGCGACAGTGAAATGCCCAAGTCTCTCGTGAGTCGATAAATCAATAAGCTGAAAAGTACTGATGTCCGCGTCCGAGGCCATTAGCACACCGCCACCGTCTTGATGTTCGTAGATCGCGATACCTTTCACATCGCCAACGAACGGACCGTGCGGCTCCGCGAGACTGATCGCCTCGGCTTCGGCTTCAGACTCCGGTTCTGCATTCAGTTTCCAGACGCCCACCGTTTCCTGCGAGTAGTAAAGCGCGCGCTCGGCATCGTGAACGGCACAATGCGCGGCACCGAGTCCAACCGGCATGTCGCGTATCTTGCGCGCGGCAACGGATTCGTTCTGATCGTACAGTTCCCATTGTTGAATCATGCCCTTGCCCGCGGCGAAGGCGTAAAACTTACCGGATAACGGGCTTTGGTAAAGGCACAAGCCTTCTATCTCCGCCTTCGTCTCAATTGCCCCGCCAGACACCTGAACCAGCGATTGGCCGTCATCGCCGAGGCGGAATGCCACCAATTCGGTCGCGGTCGAGTCGTAGGCCACGATCAGCGCCGTGTCCGAACCCCCGAGTGAAAAGTTGTAACGCACGTCGACCAGGCTAATGCGGCGCTCGTTCATCGCACCAACCAGGGTTCCGTCCAGTCGGTACAATTCCAGCCCGCCACCGGTGTCGGCACCGAGGATCAGGCTTGCTGCCGGATTGGCGGCATTGATCAGGATGGCCGAATCATTGGCGCCATCTCCGGCCGTTGGCCTGGTCTCGACCGATGCCGGGACAACCGCGCCGGTGGGGTTTTCGGCGCCTGGCTTTGGCGATTTCGCCGGCTGGCAGGCGCTGGCAATAGCCAGCGAGAAAATAATTAAGAGACTGTTTTTCATATGTTTTTTTCTCGTATTGACGAAACCCGGATTTGTTCGCTGCGGCCAGTTAGCGATTATGGCAGAAAATGAAATAAATATTCTACTTTTGTCTATAATGGGAACGGTCATTCTAGTTTCAGCCTGGGCGAAAAATGTACACGGGCTATTTACCGATATGAGGAACCGCAAATTATGAGTTATCGATGTTACGCGTTGATGTTGGCTGGCGTCCTAACCGCCGCCTGTGGTGCATCCGGCCCCGCGGATACACCGGAAAACAAACCAACGACCGACGCTGACACGGTGGGCTTCCTGCTGTTTGGCGACAGCGGCTACCACCTTGGTTACCCCGATCAGGACGACTATGACGATCTCTATACTCCCGAGGCGTTTGAGAAAAGCGAGTGGGACGACTGGATCGAAGACAAGCGTCCGCCGGACGAGTACGAATCAAGACCCGCTGACATATCCCCGGTTACCGGCAAGACCGTTCCGGCGACCGGTATGCATCGCATCTCAACGGCGATGAAAAACTATTGCGCGAATGTTGCGCGATGCGATTTCGGCGCGATGCTCGGCGACAATATCTACCCGAGCGGATTGACAATGGGCGCGGATGGATTCGACGACAATCTTCGCCTGAAGGACATTCTCGGTGACCCGTTCGGCAATATCGTATCCGATCCCGATCACTACACCACCTACGTCACCTTGGGTAATCACGACTGGGAAACCTCTCGCGAAGGTGGCTTTGCACAGATCGAATACCTCGAAAAAACCGACGGCTTTTACATCGACGGTCCCTACTACGCCGTTAAGCCCGCGGCCGGAAAAGGTGATATCGAGCTGTTCGTAATTGATACAAGCATGATGCTGGCTTACCTGCCCGTCAAAGAGGATTACCTGAACGACGACGGATCGGAGGCACTGACCGGCGAGCTCGAAGAACCCGACTACTTCGTCGGGCCAATGACCGAAGACGAATTGAATATGCACGTCTGGCTGGAAAAGTCCCTGCGGGAGTCAACGGCTCGATGGAAGTTTGTTGTTGCACACCACCCGATCTGGTCGTCGTCCGGCAGCAAGTTTGAACAGGCGCGCGCACTGCGCGAACTGATTCTTCCCGCGATGTGTCGCTATGCGGATGCCTACATTGTCGGTCACGACCATACGCTTGAGATTCACACGGACGATTGCAGCCGTGCTCTGGGTAAAGCAACGCAAAAACCGCTGGTACAGCTTGTCTCGGGAGCTGCGGCAAAACAACGGCCGATACATACCAGCTTCATGAAGCATCAGGAGGCGAAGTACCCGGAACACAAGACATTGCATGCGGAAGGATTGCTGTGGGGATTCATGCACATGACGATAGGGTCCGATTCAGCGCAGGTCACAGTGCTTTCCATCCCGGATGAGGGCGGCTCCGACGTAACAGTGGACTTCGAATACGAGTTCGATCGACGGTCACATCTCTCGCCGTAGCTAGATGACGGCGATTGCCTCATTCTGTTTTTTCACGGCGCTCGTCGCCATCATTTCCTGGTGGCTGACACGAAAAGACCGAATGGACTCGTCCGATGCCTATTTTCTGGCAGGCCGCAGCCTGACAGCGTGGGTCATCGCCGGTTCGCTGATGCTGACGAACCTCTCGACGGAACATCTCATTGGCCTGAACGGCGACGCTTTCAATCACACGATCGCCGTGATGGCCTGGGAGACGACGGCGGCGCTCGCGATGGTGCTTACGGCACTCTATTTCCTGCCCCGCTATTTACGCATTGGTCTGACAACAATTCCCGAATACCTGGCACTCCGATTCGACAACCACACGCGCATTCTGGCAACCGCCTTGTTCCTGTTCTCCTATGCAATCGCAATATTGCCCGTCGTGCTCCTGTTCGGCGCGGCCGGGCTTGAGAGCCTGTTCGATGTATCCGTCTCGCTCGGTCTATCGGAAGCCGAATCGAAATGGATCATGGTCTGGGTCGTCGGAACCATTGGTTCGATGTATGCGATTTTCGGTGGACTGAAGGCAGTCGCCATCTCCGACACAATCAACGGCATCGGATTTCTTATCGCAGGACTGCTGATACCGGTACTGGCGCTGTACATGCTTGGAGACGGGAACATCCTGACCGGCTTCAACGAGGTTTACTCGGCCGAGAATGAGAAGTTTGATATTACAGGCGACGAGCCCGGCTCGTTCTTGCCCTTCGGCGTGTTGTTTACCGGCATGATCGTCAACCAGATTTTCTTCTGGTGCACGAATCAGTCGATTATTCAGCGTGCACTCGGCGCCAAGAATCTCAAAGAAGCACAGAAAGGCGTCCTGATTGCCGCGGGCTTCAAAATTATCGGACCGCTGGCCGTCGTATTGCCCGGCGTTATCGCCTATCACATGTTCAAGGACACGCTAACGAGCGATCAGTACCTGCAAGCCTACCCGATGCTGGTCAAGGCCGTCTTGCCAACGGTCCTGACCGGCTTTTTTGCCGCAGTGATGGTGGGTGCCGTCCTGAGCACGTTCAACAGTGTCCTCAATAGCGCAGCCACCCTGTTCAGCAAGGGCGTTTATCACACAGTGATCAACCCTGCGTCCTCTGAACGCGACCAGGTCCAGATCGGTCGGTGGTGCAGCGCATTACTGGCCATTGCCGCCATGTGCATCGCCCCATCGATTGATACATCCGGAAGCCTTTATATTTACCTTCAACAAATAAATGCGACTTTCTTCGGACCGATGCTGGCTGTGATCCTGTGTGGCTTGCTGACCACTCGTGCATCCGCACGCGCCGCCAAGACCAGCCTGATCGTCGGTCCCCTGGTTTTTTACTTGCTGAATTTTTCGTTTGGAACCGAATACCAAGGCCTAATGCGAGACCTGTTCGGCCTCTCGGAACCGCTGCATTTTCTTCACACGCTGGCGCTGGTGTTTCTGCTGACGCTCGGCCTAATGTTTGTGATGAGCCCTCGTTCATCGGGATCGGTGCAAACAATCAGCGCCGGCTCATCTGCATCGCTTGTCGACCTCACACCATGGCGCTACTCGAAAGTGGTTGGAATCATCATCGCAGTCACCACAATTGCGTGCTACGTGAGTCTGGCTCAATAGTCAGAACCCAAAGCGTTCGAGCACATTCTGCACCTGTTCAAACCCTTGAACCTGGAAGGCATTGATGCCGGCGCCGCGCGCCGCTGTCACATTGGCCAGGGAATCGTCCAGGAAGAGTATCTCGGCCGGACTCAAGGCAAGTTCTCTGATGACAAACTCAAACGTTGAGGCATCCGGTTTGTAACGCTCTGTGAGGTAAGACAGAAACAGCGCCGAGAATTTATCGAACACCTTGGTCCTGGCTGTTATCTGTTCCCAATGAATCTCGTTCGTATTTGAAAGCAATGCAAGCTTGATTCTCGGGTGCAGGCGACCGAGCAATGCCTCAACGCCGTCAAACAGCCTGAGGTTCCACTGCCTGAAGCGACGATCAAAGTCACGCTCATCGGCAATGCCGAGCTCCGCCGCAATTGCCGG
>JAUHYO010000282.1 GCA_030426325.1 Gammaproteobacteria bacterium
GCACGTCGTTGTGCATCGACAGCCTCGGCGAAATTGCCAAGGTAGTAATTGGCAACGCCGAGGTTGCCACGAAAAGTCGCGTTGTCCTCAATGGCGATGGACTGCTCAAGCACCTTTTTCGCCGCAGCAAAGTTGCCTGTCATCATGTTCGCGCTGGCGAGATTGCCGAGCGTGACGAAGTTCGCCGGGTCGAGGTAGACGACTTTTCGATACTCGGCAATGGCCTCGAGATAGCGTCCCATGCCGAAGTACATGTTGCCCAGCGTGTTGATCGATCGCCAGTTACCGGGCTGAAGTTCGATGACCCGGCGCATCAGGCGTTCGGCTTCTTCGAATTGCTGATCGCGGCGGCGAATAAGCGCGATACCCTGCAAGGCGGTTGCGTCCTGATCATTGATCTCCAGCGCCCGCCGGAACATGTTTTCGGCATCCTGGTGTCGGCCGGTATGAAAGTACAGGCGGGCAACTGCATTGATGACAATCGGCAGTCGCGGTGCAACCGCCATTGCCTGGGCGCAGGCGTTTTCGGCGAGTGCGATGTGGCTTGTATCGCTCTGCAAACTGTAAAGGTGCGTGAACGCCAGGCAACGTCCCGCGTGTGCTGCGGGATACTTGTCGTCCAGTTCGAGTGCCTGATCGAAGTACGCGGTACTTTCGGCAATGTTGGCAACCGACGGCGGTCGGCGCAGTGCCTCGCGTCCCAGTTGAAACAGGTAGTACGCATCCCGGGTCGGCGCGCTGGCGTAATAGTTGTCGATATAAACCGTTGCCGGGTCGACCGCGAGTTTCAGGTTGGACACAACAAGACTGGTCAGTTCCGTCTGCATGTCATAAACGTTCGCGACATCGAGTTCGAAACTTCTGGAAAAAATATGAAATCCGGATTCCGTGTCGATGAGCTGAACCACGACGCGTAACGTGTCGCCGAATACGCGCACGCTGCCTTCAATATAATTGGCGACTCGCAGGCGACGACGCACAACATCGGACGACGCGTTCGGCGGCATTGACCACGCATCGCCGCGCGCCGACACGGACAGGCCGGGAATGCGTGCGAGCCCATCAAGAATGTCTTCACTCAAGCCGTCGCTAAAGGCTTGCGCTCTCTCGTCGCCATCGATGTTGAGCAGTTTCAGAACTGCGAGCGAATTGTCGACGACGGGAATCGGTTCGGGATCGACGGCCTCGGTATTAACGAGCGCCCCCGAAGACCGCACGACCTCGAAGCCAACCATTGCCTGGTAAACAGCGGCGCCGCTCGCGGCGAGGCCATAGGCGATCAGAATAGCGAGGTAGTTTCGCTCAAGGCCCTTGAACAGACCCCCGGAATGCTGGCCGCGGTCTTCCTCAATGCGACCCTCGGCAAACTCAAGAAACCACGCGAGCAACAGCAGCAATGGAAAGCCACCGATGACCATGAACGTGACAAACTGCTTCGACCAAGCAGGCAGACCGATGTCATAGAAGGTCGCGTCCGCCACCTGGATAAGCAGCCAGCCGGCAACAAGATACGCGGCAGCAGCCTGCACGACACCGTGGCGCAGCAGCGCATGCCAGACGCCGTCGGTGTTGCCCGATGAATCCAGAATAAAGTGATTTTCGTGCGGCGGTGGCGCCTCGACCGCGGTGACATCGACCAGCAATCGGTAACCGCGCTTCGGCAGTGTCTGGATATATCTTGGGTCGTCAGCATGGTCATCGAGCGCGTGGCGAATCTCGCTGATGGCGTGACCCAGTGCCTCCTGTGACCCGCGCCCCTTGCCCCAGACGGTTTCGAGCAGGTGCCGGCGGGTCACCAGTTCGCCGGGCGTGCTGGCCAGGCAAAGCAGTACCTCGACCGCTTTTGGCGGGAGATGACCGGACCCGGTCTGGCTGGTGATCTGGCCCTTGAGCGGCTCAATGAGAAGCTCGCCGAGATAGAAGCCGTGTAATAGTTCTGAATTCAAGGCCTTACCTATGAACGCCCCGATTCTTAGAGCATAGCACCGGAATCTCAGAGGCATCGGCAGTTTAGCCTTGACTCACAACGCGCCGGTCGGTCTAATACCCCGCTCTTCGAGGGCTTCCGCCCTCAATACGACCTAAAGGCCAGGTAGCTCAGTTGGTAGAGCAGCGGACTGAAAATCCGCGTGTCGGTGGTTCGATTCCGCCCCTGGCCACCATTAAATCAATAACTTACACGTTCGTGTAGTCAAAGCGAAAGTCCCGAGGTACAGTTGAGGTACAGTTGTGAATCGCAGCGTACCTATGGCTACCATTAATCAAACCAAAACCGGGAGTTGGAAGGCCGTCATTCGGAAGGTGGGCTGGCCAACAAAGTCGAAGACTTTTCGTGTCAAACGCGACGCGACTGATTGGGCACGACGAACAGAGGACGAGATGGTTCGTGGTGTATTCATTGACCGGGCGAGCTCCCATCGGCAGAAACTTTCGGCGCTTCTCGATCGATACCTCAGCGAAGTGACACCCACCAAAAAGCCGTCCACGGCAGTTCGAGAACAGCGGCGCGCGAAAATTCTGAAAGAGTACCTCGGCGATTACAGTGTCACAGCCCTAACGCCCGAGCTCATCGGTCAGTATCGAGACAAACGTACGAGAGAGGGCAAGTCTGCGAGTAGTGTGCGGCTCGAGCTTGCGCTGCTTTCACATCTTTTTACGATCGCAATACGTGAGTGGCGGTTAGGCTTGATTGCCAACCCGGTTTCAATGGTGCGGAAGCCTGCCCCAGCCCGTGGAAGAAATCGCAGGCTAAAAGGAAACGAAGAAAAGCGCCTTTTGAAAGCATGTGATGCTCAGTCAAATCCGATGCTCGGCTGGATCGTAAGAATAGCGATGTATACGGGAATGCGGCAGGGCGAGATTGAGTCACTTACTCGTGATCAGATCAACGTCCAGAGCCGTGTGATTCACCTGACCGAAACCAAGAATGGTAGTGCCCGAACCGTGCCAATGACTAAAGATGCGGCGAAGGTCTTCGGAGAAGCGCTGGATCACCCAGTACGTCCAATCGACACAGCGTTGGTATTTTTTGGCGAGCCGGGTAGGGACGGTAAACGCAGGCCGTACTCTTTCAAACCTGCGTGGTTCAAAGCCTTGCGCAGCGCAAAGATTTCGGGACTCAGGTTTCACGATCTTCGGCACGAAGCCGTAAGTCGATTGGTGGAGGCTGGGCTAAATGACCAAGAGGTTGCAGCCATCAGTGGTCATAAGAGCATGCAAATGCTGAAACGATACACTCACCTTCGAGCGGAAGACTTGGTTCGCAAACTGGACCTGATTAATGTGTAGCCGTTTTACCGGCAGCCTCGATTAGTTTTTCTGCATCGTCGCGGGTCAGATGTTGGCAGGTGCGCCCCATGGGGCCTGTTCGTGGGCCTCCCGCCTCCTCGCTTGGCCGTCGTTCTCGTGCACTCGGTGCTGGCTATTCTTGCCTCCTTCGACTTTTTTCAAAATGTCCCTTTTGATATAAGTTCCAGGCTACCAGGGCGGCGCGCTTGATAGGGACCAATGCCACATAAGCTATTATTTTAATTGAAAAAAATAGAACAGCACGATACGCTAAGCAACATAGCTCAGCTCCTTACACATGCACGCGGACTTGGTGCGGATATAGACAACGCAGTCAGACAAGCACAACGCTTCGCCCACCTAGTGGCCCGGGAATACTGGACTGCTCTCAAGCGTGACGGCGCGATCAAGTGGCGGATAAGACGATTCACGAATAGTCCTCCTGAATTGCCAAGATCTGCTCGCAATGAGGCAATCCGCATCGGCCGCCAGCTCCGCTCGCTTCCTCCAGCTGAAGCTGGATTCGCGATAAGCCAAATCTATGCGCGCAAGCTCCCACGAGGCTATAGGGCACGCTACGGAATCTATTACACACCGCTGCCAATCGTTCACAAGATGCTTAGGGACTCTGCGAGGAGGGGCGTTGATTTAGCTAGAGCAGCTGTAATAGACCCTTCTTCGGGTGGGGCGTCATTTCTGGCGCCGCTGACCCGCGCAATGTTTAGATCGGACATGCGTAATCAACAACGGGCAGTTGAAGATCTTTCGGCTCGACTACGAGGACTTGAGCTAGATCCGTTTGGCGCATGGCTGTCTCAGTTTCTAGTTGATTGTGAGTTAGTGAAGTTGGCGCCGAAGGCGGATCGACCACCACGAATAGTGTCAAACTGCAATGCACTCGCTGTTTCGCCTAATATATTTGGTACGTATGACTATGTTGTTGGAAACCCTCCCTACGGCAAGCTGAATG
>JAUHYO010000283.1 GCA_030426325.1 Gammaproteobacteria bacterium
GCTGAATATTGCGATTCAGAACTTTCGCGAGCGGACGGAGCAGGACTTCAAGCGCATCCATGAGGGCCTAAATCCGATAGCCGATATGCAGTGCAACAATGCCGGCAGCGAGATTGTGATAGCGGCAGCGTTCGAAACCGGCGGCCTCCATCATGGATTGCAATGTCGCCTGGTCCGGGTGCATACGAATGGATTCGGCAAGGTAGCGGTAACTGTCCGGATCGTCGGCAACCAGCTTGCCGAGCACGGGCAGCACCTTGAAAGAATACAGGTCGTAGGCGGGCTTGATTGCCGGATTGGGTTGGGAAAATTCGAGAATCATGGCCTTGCCGCCCGGTTTCAGCACCCGGTACATGGAAGCGAGTGCCGCCTCCTTGTCTGTCACGTTGCGGAGACCGAAAGCCATGGTAATGCAGTCGAAGCTTGAGTTGTCGAATGGCAGTGCCTGCGCGTCAACCTGCGCGATAGTGACGTTGCCAGCGACTCCGGCATCAACGAGTCGCCGTCGCCCCTGCTGCAACATGGCCGCGTTGATGTCGGCGAGGACAACATGCCCCTCCTTGCCAACCTTGCGGGAGAACTCGCGGGCAAGATCTCCGGTGCCACCGGCAAGATCGAGAATGACGTCGCCCCTGCGCGCCGCAGCCTGGTCAATCGTGAATCGCTTCCACAGGCGATGCAGCCCGGCAGACATCAGGTCGTTCATGATGTCGTAGCGATCCGCTACAGAATCGAACACGCCGCGGACCAGCCCCGCCTTTTCAGCTTTGTCGACCTTGCTGAAGCCGAAGTGAGTCGTGTGTTCGTCGCCTGAAGTCATGCCGCAAGGATACCCGCCCCCTTAAGGCACGGCCAGTACTCCAATCGAACATTGCCGATAACTGTCCGCCGCGACGGAGTAAGTCATTGCCGACGACAAGCTGCAGGTTAGCGCCTGTTAGCGAAGCGATCTGCAGCTTGTCGTCGGCAATGACGAATAGAACCGACGATCAAGAATCAAAGAATATACCGGCTCAAGTCCTCATTCTTCGCCAACTCCGCCAGGTGATCGTTGACATAACCGGCATCCACCGTGAGCTTGCTGCCACTTTTATCCGATGCCTCGAACGAGATCGTCTCCAGCAGCCGCTCCATCACGGTATGAAGTCGCCGTGCACCAATATTCTCGGTGTTCTCGTTCACCTGGAACGCAACCTCGGCCAGGCGGCGCACGCCGCTTTCGGCGAACTTCAGGGTCACGTCCTCCGTCGCGAGCAGCGCACTGTATTGCGAAGTCAATGACGAGTCCGTCTCGGTCAGGATACGCACGAAATCATCGGTCGTCAGCGATTTGAGCTCGACCCGAATCGGGAATCGTCCCTGCAGTTCGGGAATCAGGTCCGACGGCTTGGCGACATGAAACGCACCGGAGGCAATGAACAGGATGTGATCCGTTTTTACCATGCCGTACTTGGTGTTAACCGTCGAGCCTTCGACGAGCGGCAGCAGGTCTCGCTGCACGCCTTCGCGCGATACGTCGGCACCGCTGTGCGTGCCACTGCTGCGGGCGACCTTGTCGAGTTCGTCGAGAAACACGATGCCGTGCTGCTCGACGGCTTCCAGCGCTTGTGTTTTCAATTCTTCGTCATCGAGCATTTTCGCCGCTTCTTCATCCGTCAGATGGCGAAATGCTTCTTTCACTTTGAGTTTTCGGGTCTTGCTGCGGTTGCCGCCCAGGTTCTGGAACATGCCCTGCAGTTGACTGGTCATGTCCTCCATTCCCGGTGGCGCCATGATTTCCACGCCAACCGGAATCGCCTGAATCTCGATTTCGATTTCTTTGTCGTCCAGCTTTCCTTCGCGCAGCATCTTGCGAAATTTTTGCCGGGTATCGCTGTCCGCGGGTTCCGAGTCCGGTGCGAAACCAGCGCGCGACGAGGGGGGCGGCAACAAGGCATCGAGGACGCGTTCTTCGGCGGCGTCTTCTGCGCGGTGCCTGACTTTCGCCATGGCATCTTCACGCGTCATCTTGATGGCAGTATCCATGAGATCGCGAATGATGCTGTCGACTTCACGGCCGACGTAGCCGACTTCGGTGAACTTCGTCGCCTCGATCTTGATGAACGGCGCACGAGCCAGCCGCGCGAGTCGACGCGAAATTTCCGTCTTGCCGACGCCGGTTGGCCCGATCATCAGGATATTCTTCGGCGTAATCTCGCTACGCAGAGGTTCGTCAACCTGGACGCGGCGCCAGCGGTTTCTAAGAGCAATAGCGACAGCGCGCTTCGCGTCGTCCTGGCCGATGATGTGCTTGTCCAGCTCCTGGACAATTTCTCTGGGGGTCATTTGTGACATTGTTTGATTCGTGCGCCGGGCGCGCTCCTAAAGTTCTTCGATGATGATGTTTTGGTTGGTGAACACGCAGATTTCGCCGGCGATCAACAAGGCTTTTTTCGCGATGTCGGCGGCTTCCAGTTCGGTGTTCTCCAGCAAAGCCAGGGCAGCCGCTTGTGCAAAGGGTCCTCCAGACCCGATTGCCATCAGGTTGTTCTCGGGTTCGATGACATCGCCGTTACCGGAGATGATCAGTGACGACTCGCTGTCGGCGACACACAACAAGGCTTCAAGCCGTCGCAGCCGCCGGTCCGTCCGCCAGTCCTTGGCGAGTTCGATCGCAGCCCGCGTCAGGTTGCCGTATTGCTCCAGTTTGCTTTCAAACAGTTCGAACAGTGTGAACGCATCAGCCGTGCCGCCGGCAAATCCGGCGATGACACGCCCGCCGGCGAGCTGCCGCACTTTGCGGGCATTTCCCTTCATGACGGTGTTGCCCATGCTGACCTGGCCGTCGCCGGCAATCGCAACCTTGCCATTGCGACGCACCGAGACGATGGTCGTGCCTCGAAATTGTTCCATGGATTATTCCTTAAATAACGCTAATCTTTTTTTCGTGCCCGCGGGTGGGTTTGGTCGTATATCTGGGCCAGATGCTGGAAATCAAGGTGAGTATAAACCTGCGTGGTCGATATGTTGGCATGCCCCAGCAGCTCCTGGACACCGCGCAGATCATGGCTTGATTCAAGCAGGTGCGTGGCAAACGAGTGACGGAACAGGTGAGGGTAGACCTTGCTGTCGATGCCCTGTTTCCTTGCCCAGTGGTCGACTCGCGCCTGCACCGATCGCGGGCTGATGCGCGTGCCGCGATTGCTGACAAAGAGTGCGTTTTCGTCAGGACCCGCGAGTTCCGGGCGGGACTTGTCCCAGCGTGCCAGGGCCTCGATCGCCTTTCGGCCGACCGGAACGATCCGGTCCTTGTTGCCTTTACCGGTCACGCGAACGGTTCGGTCGTGTGAGTCGACGTCACCGCAGTTGAGGTCTGTCAGTTCCGACAGGCGCAGACCGGAGGAGTACAGCATTTCCAGAATGGCTCGATCGCGGTCGACCAGGGGGCCGTCGCCGGGAATATTCAATAGGTGCGCCATTGTATCCGCATCGAGATTGCCCGGTAGCCGCCGCTTGCCTTTGGGCGCGGATACGTCGACGACAGGGTTCTTGCGGACGAGTTTTTCGCGCGTCAGATAACGAAAAAACGTTCGGCAGGCCGACAGCCGGCGCTGGATGCTGCGCGGGCTCAGGCCCTTTCGGAAACTTTGTGCGGAGAATGCCCTGAAATGCTCACTGTCCATGTCGGACCAGTTGGCGATGCCTGAGGCATTGCGGAAGTCCCGCAATACCAGGAGGTCGCGGCGGTAGTTCTTGCAGGTCTCTGGCGACAGCCGGCGTTCAAAGGCCAGGTGGCGAATGAACTTGTCGATCCAGCCTGTGGTCTCCACGAGGTTCGGCGCTAAAATCGCTTCAGCGCACCCGCGACCAGGTCGCCCAGGCGCGTCAGAAAATCGATGCTCATTCCCGGGTGAAAACGGTTGGCGTCGGTACTGCCAACAGCAAGGAAACCGATCTCACTGGACTCACTCAGCGGCACCAATGCAGCGGACCCGACTTCGTCGGCATCGTCCTGGAACAGGAATGCTTTTTGTGCATCGCGTATTTTTCCACAGCGCGCCGAGCTGCCGTTGAGAAACGTCTTGAACGGACCGAGTTCCTCGGCGTCCTTTTGTACGACCCGGAAGAAACGTCCGGCATCAATGTCCGTGAAGTCGTCCGGGTCACCGAACACGATCAGCACCGCGTGCTCGGCGCCGAATCCGCTGCGCATGGCTACCTCAAGGACACGGACCGTGCCACGCAAGTCATTGG
>JAUHYO010000284.1 GCA_030426325.1 Gammaproteobacteria bacterium
CGCGACGCTCTGCTGTAAAAGGAAAGCGAGCCCACAACAGACACCGCTTCGCATATGAGCCTTGATGACCTGCGCAAAAATTTATCCGCCGTAGACCGGCGCCTGGTGGAGATGATCGCCGAGAGGCAACGCATCGTCGCCGAGATTGGCAAGAACAAGCAATCCTCGGGAACTGGTACTCGCGACTATGCGCGCGAAAAAGAAGTACTCGACATGGGGCGTGCCCAGGCAACGGAAATGGGCGTCGATCCGGACCTCGTCGAAGATCTTTTGCAGATGCTGATTCGTACGTCGCTGGAAAGTCAGGAGCGTGATCGTGTCGTTGCGGAGGGCAAGGGAAACGGGCGACAGGTTCTCGTTATCGGCGGTGCCGGCAAAATGGGCCGATGGTTCGCGGAATTTTTTGTGTCTCAGGGATTCACGACAACGATCGCCGATCCGACCGTCGAGAACGGTCCGGGCCAGTTCAGCACATGGCCCGATGCGGGCGTCGATTTCGATGTCATTGTCGTTGCGGCGCCGCTCGCAGTTTCAGGTCGCGTGCTCGCACAACTCGCGGTGCTGAAGCCCCGGGGACTCATCTTTGACATCGGGTCGTTGAAGTCGCCCTTGATGGACGGTCTAAAGGAACTTCAGTCGGCGGGCTGCCGCGTGACATCGTTGCATCCGATGTTCGGTCCGGACACCCGATTGCTGTCCGGCCGCCACCTGATTTTTTGTGATGCCGGTGACGCCGAAGCAACGGCGTCGGCTAAAGAGTTGTTTGCGTCGACAATGGTGGAAATCCTCGACATGGGTCTTGAGGATCACGATCGCCTGATCGCCTATGTCCTGGGTTTGTCGCATGCGCTCAACATCGCATTTTTTACCGCGCTAGCCGAAAGCGGCGAGGCGGCGCCGAGGCTGGCGCGCATGTCATCGACCACGTTCGATTCGCAATTACTGGTATCGGCGGCGGTTGCACAGGACAATCCGCACCTGTATTTTGAAATTCAGAATCTGAACAAGTTCGGGCTGGGACCGCTCGACGCATTGTGTGAAGCCGCAGGGAGAATTCGCGAGACAGTTGCGAGCGGCGACGAAGAGGCTTTTGTTGATCTGATGAACAAGGGTCGCGAATACCTCGCATTAAGAGGCTGATGAGAAGCTAGGGAGAGGCTATTCTCATGCGTTCAATTGATGAGCTGTCGAAGGAAGAATTGCGGGCGGAGCTCGCCGCGGCCGAGCTGAGACTGGTTGAGCTGACCGAGCAGGTCGCTCGCAATGACGAAAAACTGCGCCGCTCGCAAAAGCGGGAACTCCGTTTGCTGCAGGCGGAAGATCTCGATGCCCTGCTGAAAGTCCTGGTGGGCGGGCTCCGTGCGAGCTACCAACTGGAATACGTCAGCGTCGTTATCTGCGATCCGGATTACGACATACGCCACTTGTTGATGGCCAACGGCACGCCGGTCGAGAGCTTCCCGAACCTGCTAATGGTTGAATCATTAACCGGTCTTGCCCCGCAATACATTGCGCTCTACAAACCCTGGTTGGGGTCATTTGCGGCCTGCGATCATTCGATGATCTGCCCGGGAGCGAGCGGCGTAAAAAGCATCGCGATGATCCCGCTGACGCATCGCGGCAAACTCATCGGCAGTATCAATTTATGCAGCAGCGATCCGGATCGCTTCACCCGACAACATGCCAGTGACTTTCTGGCGCACCTCGGAATCATCGCCTCGTTTTGTGTCGAAAACTCGGTAAACCGCGCGCGCCTGTTGCGCAGCGGATTTACCGACGTGCTGACCGGCTGGCACAATCGCCGCTACCTGAGTGTGCGACTCGTCGAGGAACTGGCCAGGGCAAGGCGTGACCAGTCCGGGCTGGTTTGCCTGATGCTGGATGTCGACCACTTCAAACGCATCAACGATACCTGGGGCCATGCGGCCGGCGATGCGGTCTTGCAGGAACTTGCCCACCGGATTGAATCCCAGGTGCGAGCGAGCGATGTCGCCGCGCGTTTCGGCGGCGAAGAGTTCATCGTGTTGCTGCCCGGCACCGAGGTGTCCTCGGCCAAGCTGCTTGCCGAACGGATTCGACAAGCCATTTCCGAGTCACCCATCACGCTCCCCTGCAAAGATACGGTGACCGTCACCGCATCTATCGGCATTTCGGAGGTTCGGCCAAAGCCCGGCGATGCCGATTTGAAAACCGTCGGCGATTCGCTGATTGCGCGTGCGGATGTTGCGTTGTACGCGGCCAAGTCAGCGGGCCGCGATCGAGTCGTTATCGAGGGAATGTCATGAGGTCCCGGGCCGCCCTTCTGATTGTTCTCAGTTTCCTCGCGGCTTGCGAGTCTGAGGAACCGGCGCCTCGGCACGAACCGGTTGTGGTTTACGCAACCTATAGTGATGAGAGCTATCTGCCCGGACTGTTTGCCGATTTCACCGACGAGACGGGTATACCGGTAATCGTTTCCTATGACAGTAGCGAAGCCCACACCCGCAACCTGATCTTCAATATCGGTTCACAGCCAGCGGATGTTTTTATGTCCCGCAGTGTCGCTGATCTATGGCGCGCGGCGGATGAGGGCGCGTTGCGGCCGATTGCAGCCACAAACCTGGCCGAGGTTCCGGCGGTGCTTCGTGACCTCGACGGGCTGTGGACGGCAATAAATTATCAGCAGATCGCTATTGTGCATCGCGTCGACCTCGACGGGCCCTTGCCGGCTGGATTGGTCGACCTCGCCGACGCGAGGTACAAAGGCCGACTGTGTGTTGGCTCGGCAGCACTTCCCGCCAATCGCCTGATCCTGGCGATGTTGATCGCCGACTTGGGTAAGACGCCGGCGGAGCGTGTCGTTCGCAACTGGATGCAGAACCTCGCAGCAGGGCCGTTCGAGTCCGATGAGGCACTAATGACCGCCGTCGACGGCGGTCGTTGTGATTTTGCAATCGTCTCCGGCTGGTTCGCCGGCAGTACGCTGGAGTCACAAGCCGACCTGGCGATAAGCCTGATACGCCCGCAACCGGCCTACCTACAAATCGAGGGTGTCGGTGTCGCACGCCACTCGCGCTATCCGGATTCAGCAAAGCAGCTTGTTGACTGGATGCTCTCGACATCGGTGAACCGCGAACATGCGCGAAATGTGAATGCAATTCCGGCTGTTGGTGCCTCTTTGGCCGCTGAAAGCGGCCAGGCGCCAGCCGTTGCGGGCTGGAACGATGAGGAAGCCCGGTTACTCGCGGAGCGCGCGGGTTACCGCTAATAGTGTAAAGTAAGGGCCAGTTACAGTTTTATTTTGGTTGCTATGAGCAACGATTGGATAGACGCCGAAGGCTTTCGCGCAAATGTCGGCATCATCCTTGCGAACGACGACAACAAACTGATGTTAGGCGGCCGGGTAGGCGCCAAAGGCTGGCAGTTTCCGCAAGGGGGGATGATCGAGGGCGAAGAACCTGTCGATGCGATGTTTCGTGAATTGCACGAGGAAATCGGTTTGCAAGAGCGGGATGTCGAGATACTGGGCGTCACCGCCGACTGGCTGCGTTACAAACTCCCCGACAAGTTCGTGCGGCGAAACAGTGAACCGCTATGCATCGGACAAAAGCAGCGCTGGTTCATGCTGCGCCTGAAGTCGACCGAGGATGCCGTGCGTTTCGATCGATGCGCAAAGCCGGAATTTGATCGGGCCCGCTGGGTCGACTATTGGCGGCCGGTCAACGAAGTCATTTATTTCAAGCGCCGCGTTTATGCGCGGGCCCTGCACGAACTGGGCCCGACGGTCCACCCGGACGGCCCGCCACCGCGTCCTCGCTGGTGGCCCAAGCGCTGGCGAGTTGTGTTCGACAAGGATATTGCGGCGGCCCGGGACGAAGGACCGCAAGGCTGATCTCAGGGTTTGAAGACCGCCAGGAATACGACGGCCAGCAATACCAGCACTGGAATTTCGTTAAACCATCGGAGCCACCGCGTGTCCTGGGTGTCGTTGCTGCGAGCGAGCCGGCCGATCCAGAGCCAGCACCGGAACTGGTAGAACATAAGACCGGCGACCAGCAATATCTTGATGTGAAACCAGCCCGCGTCCAGAACCGCGGGGTTAGCCAGTAGCAACGACAGGCCGAAGACCCACGTCAGCGACAGGCCGATCACGGTCATGACGAACAATCGTCGTTCCATGACCTGGAAGCGCTCGCGTCCCTCAGCATCCGACGTCATCGCGTGGTAAATGAACAGTCTGGGCAGATAAAACA
>JAUHYO010000285.1 GCA_030426325.1 Gammaproteobacteria bacterium
GCCGTTTCCTTCCTTCAGCACATTCTTGTTTCGTTGGGCACTGGCAAGCCCAGCCAATACGCCGTCTTTCACAACCACGGTGGGCTCGGCGGCTATTGCGCCCGCGTATTGCGTATTCGCGACCCGAAGATCCGTCTGTAACGAGTTCCAGAATGGAACACCGACCTCAGACTGACGGAATTCCAGCCAGCCATAGGGCTCCCCGTTGACATTTGCCGCCGCGAGTACCACATGATCCGGCATGGCATTGCTGGTCTTGACCGGGAATCCATCCCCTTCTGCGCTGCGATCGAACCGGTAAGTTGGCAGCTGGCCGCTGTCGTATTGACTCAGGTTGCCTTCAGGATCCCAAGCCGTCACGAAGGCAACCGGCTCATCAAGTGCCTTGAAATGCATTTGATGCTGCAAGCCGAATTGCTGCGGTTCAACAGAGCACGACTGGCCCGCATCGTTGCCGGTAAAACCCGCGGCAAAAATGTCGGTTTCCGCCTGCCAGGCATGCAGCACGGCGTTGCAGTTTTCGTCAGTGATCGTATTGCCGTTATTGTCGACGGCATCGCAGCTTTCGTATAACAGGTCAACGTTGCCAAGCCGGGCGCTGCAGTCGATTTGCATGTTCGTGAAGTGAATTTTGAGTCCTTCACCAACGTCACCGCCGGCCTCTCCCTTCAACGCCAGATTGCCGTCAATCCAGGTGTGGGTATCGAGCGTATTGTCGACACCACGTACGGCGAAACGCGTCAGCTCAATCGGGTAACCGTAAAACTGCGGAGCCGATCCGGCCAGCGAACCACTGGCAACGTTGAACGTCCCGGTGACGCCTGCATTGCGAATTACATACTTGACGGCCGGTGCCGATACGAGGTCGAACTGCGGGTCCTGACCGTTGTCGATGCGCAGCGTTGCGAACAGCCCACCGAGGTCTTGCCCATCACCAACCTGGGGTGTGCCGTTTGTACCACGATAGATTTCAGGACCCACCGACAGGCCGACCGGATGGTAGTTGCCGTCACGGAACGCCGGACTGCCCGCCGGGTGAACGACCACCTGATCATCCGAGTCCGGCTCATCGAGATGCGCGATCAGCATGTCCGCGACCTGTTCGCCGGACAGGCGGTAGCCCGGCAGAGCCAGCTTCAATCGGTTTTGCGCATTCAGGTCATCGGGACGGGACCAGGCGAAGTCACCGGATTGACGTGCGCCCCACCGCGGCTCGCGGTGCCCGCTGGCTATTGTTGCATCGCCCAGTGCGAAACCCTTGTTATCCAGCAGCAACGTCGCGTTCGCGGTGTACCAGTCCTTGTGTCCCTGCAGACATTGGGGGCCATCGCATGCCGTGCTTTGCGCCATGCTGAATTCATCGACGACAACGGAGGTCGCCTGCAACTCGTTGTCGACAATCAATTGGTTGAAGTCCTGCCATTCCACACGCGCCCGCGGAAATGCCACGTGGTCCGCCTGGAGTGGCCCGCCCTTCACGGCAATACTGCCCGTGACACCCTGCGCAGTCAGCGCTAGCGAGCCGGACTGGCCTTTGACGCCGCGGTAGAAAATATCGTTGCTGTAGAGAACACCGGCCGACCGCGGATCCTGGCTCGAGTAGCCGGGGTCCATGACGTAGTCCATATCGGAGAAACTCAGGTTTATGCCGCTGGATGTCAGTGACAGGCGGTTGATCAGCAATTTGAAGGGCCAACCCTCGGAATGCAGTCGGCTGCTTACCGCGACAAAGGCTGACGCGGATACAAAGCGGAGGCTCGGCTCTGTGCTCGTCTCCATCTCGCCACTGCTTCTTTCGAGCGTAATTTCGGCATACAGACCGGGCGGCAAGGCAAATTCTATTTCACCCGCCATCGTCGAGCGACCGTTCAGGACAAGGTCCAACTGGCCATCCGTCATTGTTGCCGGACCTGCGCCGATGCCGCCTGCATCGAAATTGACACACATGATGCCGGAGCCCACGATGGAGCCTGACTCCGGTTGGATGAATTGCGCGTCAATTGCATATTGTCCGGACGCGCAACCCTGATCGACGCCGGGCATGACGTCGTAGATCAAGCCAAGGTCGAACAGGGTGTCCCCGACCAGCACCGTATTCGGTGCCTCGACGAGCTGCGGGACGTCAGCGCCGGCGACCGCATTACCCGACGTACCAATACGGCCCTCGACGCGCAGATTCCAGCCATTCAACGCAGCGTCGCCCGCTAATGCCATGGAATCGGGATCGGTCAATCGGATAAGAGGAACGGGCCTGCCAAAGGTATCTGACGGTCCGCGAATGTTTCCCCTGTCGAACAGGTAGGAGCCAAGTGGTGTTTCACCGGCGATACCGGCCGTGCCGTCGGCAACCAGGAAAAAGTCGACGATGCGATCGCTATCGCAGGTATCGCCGGCGCAATCGGAAACAATATCAACCAGCGTCTGCGCGACATTCGCGCGTTGATCCGCAACCCCGAACACCGGCTCATTGCCCGTCAACGCCAGGCAATCCTGATCGTCCATATTCAGCACCGGATTACAGATCGCCTGCATATCGATTGTGAGGTCCAGCCCGGCCGGGTCCCTGGCGGCTGAGGAATCCTGGCTGGCCCGCAGCCCGTCGTATACGGTCAACCTGGCCGAGCGCTGAAAAACCGGGTACGCATTGTTGCCCGCCTCGATAGTGACCTCGAAGCTTTCGGTGGATTCAGGCAGCGCGTCGATAATGAGATCAATGGGAACCCTGACGAAAGTATTGGTTACGGGTATCCGCACGGTCTTGCTGATAGCAATGAAATCCTCGCCGGCGATCGCCGTATCGGACGTTATCGAGACATGAACTTCCATCGTGGCATCGGCTGGTGCATTGAGGCGGATCATCGCGTTGATCGTGCCTTCCGCTTCGAACGCCGAATTGCTGGAAACACTGATGCGTGGCTCTGTTTCTTCGATCCACTGGCAGGGACCGTTCAGCTCACAGACCCACACGTAAAAATTACCGCCGATGATTGCCGTCGGCAGGTCGAATCCGGAGTATTCGCGTGCCAGTGCGTAAATGGTGGTCGCCGATACGCCTTCAAGCACGGCCAGCACGCTGGCCGCCTCAGTGTCATTCTCCGCCGCAAGAATGCCATCAACGATATTCTGGAAGCCGCCTGAATAGAGCTTGTTATTGAGCAGCATTTCGACGAGACCACCACTCAGGATCAACAGTTGCAGATTCGGATCTGACATATCCGAACTCTCGGTGATGTCATTGAAGTCCAGTTGAGATGGATCGGTGCCTGCCGGGAATCCCAATGCACGGTTTATGAATTCGGTGTGCTGCTGAATGAGTGCATTGACGTTGGTCACGCCACCAGCACGCAGATCACGGAGCACCAGCTCCGCGACAAGCGTCGTCGCGATATTGATGTTCGCGTTCACGTCGGTCGATCCCGGTGGAAGAATCACTTTCAGTGGCTTTTCCGCAAACACCGGGTTGCCGGTTATCTCACTGGTGAACTCGCCTTTCGCCTCGAACAAAGTCAATTGGTTCGCAGCGACGCTTGTAGAGAAGTTTTGTCCGGACACATCGACTTCGATGCGTGCACCCAGCGAGCCGTCCGACTGGTCGACCGGAAAGGCACTCACCTGGATGAACGTGAACAGTCCTTTCTGCGGGGTGCCTGAAATAGAAACCTCGTCGGAGCCACCAGGACCATCGGGGCCGTCGGAACCGCCCGAGCCACCGCCGCAGCTTGACAATGCGAGGCAAAACAAGGCCAAAGCAGTTCCTGCCAGCCGGTTTGTCAGCTGGAGGCGGCGTTGTGCCAATGTGCGGGCGGCAGGCAAGCCGTTTCCCCTGACTTCAGGATGCACTCTGAGGCTCCATTCATTCGTGCTCTTCTTGGAGTTTGAGCCGACAGATTAGAGGCGTTGCGGCATTCGCACCTCGGTAAGTACCCCCAATTTTTGCGTTGCTATACCTATTTTTCGTGTCAATTCGGGCCGTAGTATTAGCGGCCGCGTATCGAGGATTCCGCTTGAAAACTCGCGTTCAGCGCTCGATTTGCCTATTTTTCGAGAAGTTAGTCGCCAATTCGTGCAAAAACGACCAACTTGCCGGCTTGGTCCGTCAGTCAAAAGCCTGTACAAAGCACAGGTCTCAAGCGCAAGTTTTTAAGGACTAACAGCCAATGCTCGTTGAACGCGAAGAACCCGTTCAAAAACTGCTCGACCTGGCGAAAAACGCCGGTAACGGCC
>JAUHYO010000286.1 GCA_030426325.1 Gammaproteobacteria bacterium
AAGAATGTACGCACACCTGCCCTCATCCTGATAGGTGCCGAGGACAAAATCGATCCGGTCGGGCAAAGCCAGCAGTTCTACAGGGGGTTGAAACGCTACAACGTAGACGCGGAACTGGTGATTTATCCAGGGGAGCCTCACAACATTCAGGAATATAAGCATTTGGTGGACGTGTTGAATCGCATGGCTGCATGGATCTCGGTGCATTTGGAATAGCGAGCAGGGCATGGTTGCGTCCTCTATACTGGAGATTAAAGGCGCACCCGTGGGACGCGATGGCCCGGCAACCAAGCCGCCCAACGTCGATCTTGACCGATTAACAACAGGGGGTTACTTTCGCAGCTTATGGTCATTTTGCAAAAGCTCGTTTCAACACTGCTAATTGCCACATTCGTGCTGGGCAATACCGCGTGTCTATGCGAAGCCGGTGCCGCTGTTGAATCGCCCGATGCAGTAAGTCATGCTCACCACGCGAACCAAGTCGAGGCAAGTGATGCACAGGCTTGTCCACATGTGGATTGCACTGGCAACTGCGCGACATTGTCGACCATCGCCGCCGACAACTCGGCGGTTGTGGCCGCCCATCGAACCATCGACCACGATGAGCCGATCACATCTCCCTTCGTTCCAGCCGACCAGATACTTTTCGGCGGCAGTCCCAACTATTCCTTCCCTTTGCATGCGCCGCCGGCCCTGCGACGAGCGACCCCCGTCAGCCGGTTCGATCGACTCCTGGATTAGCCGCAATCAGAAAAGACGCAAATATTAGTTGCCATAGAGTTGTATAGACAGGTATAGTCTGATTCGTGCTACAAGTATTCGGGGGAAACACGGCGTGTCCAACGCCGAGACAGCGTTCAAAAGCCGGTGATCTGGTCACAACAATCTTTGTTGCTACTGGTTCTGCCACTGATTTTCGACGCTGCAGCATTTCCGCATGAAGCAACCTCGCACGACTGTAGGCAATACGATTGAACGTACCAATTGGGGGTAAACATCATGAATATTAGAAGACTTGCATCGCATGTCGTTGTCGCGGGCTTCGGGCTCGCCGCAGCGTTTCCTGTTGTCGCACAGAATCGGGACAGCGGAGATCAATCGGCGAGCATAGAAGAGGTCGTTGTCACCGGTTCCCGAATCAAGAATTCAGAAATCGACAGCGCCAGCCCGGTAACCATCATAGGCGCCGAGGCAATCTACGACTCGGGCATTTCCAATGTCGAAGATCTTCTTCAGGAATTGACGGCTTCGGCCGGACCCGCCGGAAACTCGACCAATGCCTATTGGACCAGTAACGGATACGGCACGGCCCAAACTAACCTGAGGGGCATGGGCATCAACCGTACGCTTGTGCTACTGAATGGCCGCAGAATCGTGAATGGCGGTACCGGTGCAAATTCATCGGTGGATCTGAATATGATTCCTGCCGCACTGATCGAGCGTATTGAGGTCCTCAAAGATGGTGCGTCCGCAATCTACGGTGCCGATGCTGTCGCTGGTGTGGTCAATATCATCACGAAAACAAACTTCAGCGGAGCGAAGCTGGATGTCAAATATGGCGCTACGACCGAGTCCGACGGTGAAAACTCTGAAGTCAATTTCACGTTCGGTGGGGACTATGACAAAGGCAATATCGTCGTTAACCTGAGCTACGTCGACACGGGATTAGTGCTGCAATCAGATCGCCACGCCTGTCCACTGACCGAAGGGCCAAACGGCCTGGAGTGTTTCGGAAGCTCAACGACAATCGGCGGCCGTGCCAACTATCTCGATGGAACAGAAGTTCAGTTCAATCAAATTGAAGGTGGCGATGGGGATTTCTTTGAGCCCTACAACAGCGCCTTACACGGATTCAATTACTTCCCATTCCTCAATGCGGTAAGTCCGATGGAAAGGATAAACATCTCAACATTTGGTACATATGAGATATCGGACTCCGTCAAGGTATTCGCTGAAATGCTCTATGCCAATCGACAGGGTGAACAGATCGTGACGCCGCGTCGAATCGCGACAACCTTTGTGTCTGCGGCATTTCCTTACAATCCGACCGGCCAAGATCTATTCATCAAGAACCGTCGTATGGTCGAAATGGGCGCGCCGTACTTCTTTCAGGAGACCGATACGATTCGCGTTGTAACGGGACTCGAGGGAACGTTGAACAATGATTGGAGTTGGGATGCTAGCGTCAATTACGGACGCAATACAGGTCGCGACGGCTGGACGTTCGATATCGACAATGATCGTGTGTCTCAAACGCTTGACGAAAACATTTGCAGTACCGCGCCAGGTGCGGCAATTCCATGCGGTGACTATTTCGGAGTGGGCGAGCTGACACCGGAGCTGCTGGAGTTTATTAAGTATCGACGTGAAGGTACCGGCGGGAATCGAATGGTATCCCTCTCCGCAAACCTGTATGGCAAGGCTGGAACGCTGCCGGCCGGTGACGTTGGGTTTGCCCTGGGCGTCGAGGACCGCAGCGAAAAAGGCTGGCGTAACCCCGATTCAACCGTACTGAAAAATGGCGGCGAGTCAGCGATCAGCGGTGAGTCGGACGTCACGGAGGTTTACGGAGAGCTTTCGATACCGCTGCTGGCTGACGCACCCTTGGCCGAAAACCTCAGTCTTACGATGGCGGCCCGCTGGTCGGATTACAGCGCCTTCGGCTCCAATACGACCTACAAGCTTGGTGCAATTTGGCAAGTCAACGACCAGTTGATGTTCCGGTCCGTCGCGTCAACTGCATTCCGGGTACCGACGATTAACGAACAAGAGGGAAGCACAAATCAGGAAAACCTCATTACGGTTGATCCTTGCGAGGGCGCGACAGGAGTGATAGCCACCAACTGTCAGGCGGATGGCGTGCCGCCGGGTTTCATTCAGAATGGCAATACGATCTTGACCGGTGTTGGCGGAAATCCGAACGTGAAGCCTGAAGATGCTGATACGGTCACAGTCGGAATCGTGTTTGAGCCTGCCTTTCTTGAGGGCTTTACGGCGACCATCGACTATTTCGATATCAAAATTGACAATGCGATTAACGCGGTTGACGGTAGTGATCAGCTACGCTTGTGTTACACAGATCCGACGGTCTACGCCGAATTCTGTAATTCCTTTACGCGCGACCCAATTACCAACCAGGTTACTTTCCTTAGCAAACGTCCAGTCAACGCGTCTAAGGAAGAAGTCAGTGGAATTGACTACGCCTTTACCTACAACACAGACATCGCTGGATTGGATGCATTGTTCAGCGTGCGGGCAACCAATTTGCTCAAGCATGAAAACCAGGCAAATCCAGCGGCTGAGGTTGAGATTCTCCGCGGCAAAATAACCGCAGACAGAGGCAGTTTCGCCAAATGGCGCATGAATCTGGGCGCGAAAGTTCGCGCAGAAAATTGGTCAGCAGGGTGGTCAGTTCGCATGATCGGTGAGGCAGACGACGAAAATGGCGGTGGTCCGATCGGCAGCTCGGTAGACAATATCTTCTACCACGACCTGAACTTTAACTACTTTGTGAGCGACAGCCTGAAACTGTCACTGGGCGTCGATAATGCATTCGACAAAAAGGCTCCCTATATCACTTCATGGAATGATGCCAACACAGATGTGTTTACCTACGACCTGCTAGGTCAGCGTTGGTACATGCGGGCCAGTTATGAATTCTAGATTGGTCTAAAGGTGTCGCAAATGGTACTGACCAGCGGATAGCCGCTGGTCAGTATTTTGCAGGCATGACATCCATTAACGGATCCTTTAAGAGGATCAGTTCCAGTGATCCGTCACCGAGTCACGTACCCATGAAAGCAATAAGGCTATCTCGCAAAGTTCACAAATGGTTCGCATTGGTTCTTGGCATCCAGCTGTTCCTTTGGGCGCTAAGTGGCTTCTATATGGTCGCAGTCAATATCGACATCATCCATGGCGATATGCTGGTCAAAAATATGGATCGAATGGTGGGCTCATACTCGCAATTAGGTATACCGCTAGAGCAAATCGCCGACCAGTTTCCGGATTCCAGCAACATCACTCTTACCGCTGTCGTTAACCGCCCCGCCTATCTGGTCGATGGCCCGACATCGCGACTTCTTGACGCAAACACTGGCGATCTAATGTCGCCAATCAGCGAAGAGACTGCCACTTCGATTGCGACCTACCATTACGCGGGCGATGGAGTCGTCAGTCGAGTTCAGCTA
>JAUHYO010000287.1 GCA_030426325.1 Gammaproteobacteria bacterium
TCATTGTGAATGTCGCGTATGGAGCAGGCTTCCTTCGTGCAGCCGGGCGTAAAGTCGGCCGGGTAAAAATAGACAATCAACGGGCCGTTCTGCAACAAGTCGGACAGTGACGTATCAGCACCGTCATGATTGCTCAGCACGAACTCCGGCGCTTTCGCTCCGACGCTTAGCATTTTGATGCACCGAATATCGTTTCCATCACACGGTAATTTGGATCAATCATACCCAGTGCCTTGTAGGTTTGTTGTGCCCGTTTGTTGCCGCTTTCTACGTAGAGCCGCAATCCGCGAACAGAATCGTCAGCTCTCGCGAGTGACTTGATGTGCCTGAACAATGAAGAGTATACGCCCTGGCGCCGAAAATCCGAGTGAACGTATACGCTTTGAATCCACCACAGGTTGCCGTTGCGCCAGTCGCTCCATTCATAGGTCACCATGATCTGGCCGATGACCTGACCCTCGACTTCTGCTACCCAGTATCGACCCTTGCCGGGATCCGAGAGAATTGCTGCGACCCCGGGACCGATAATGTCCTGAGGCAAGGTCCGGCCTTCGGTCTCCTCGGCCAGTCTCATGTTGTAGGATGCGATAGTCTCGCCGTCATCCGGCGTAGCCTCCCGAATTTTCAGTTTCATGCTGTTCGCCCGCAAACGAAGGATCATAGCGAGGACCGTACTTGGGGTACAATCAGGCGCTGGCCGCGCGAGGTCATCCTGCTAGTCCGTGAGCCGGTTTCGACAACAACAAAAAAGGAAACTCATCATGCGCAGATTCATTACCAAATCACTTGAAGTCTTAAGCTTCGTCGTCATTGCCCTCATTGTTCTTGGCTCGTCAATTGGCGGCGCGAACAGTGGTGGATTCGTCGGCTTTATCGTTGGATTTATCGGTGGCGCGGTCATGTCGATCGTCATTTTCGGCGCATTGTTTGTGCTGATGGATATCGCGGACAATACGCGTCGAATGGCCGAGCTGCTGGAACAGAAAGACTAGCGCTGAAAAAAATGGCGCGCCCGACAGGATTCGAACCTGTGGCCCCCAGATTAGGAATCTGGTGCTCTATCCGACTGAGCTACGGGCGCAGCGCACGGAATATTAGCAAACTGACCGAGGCGACGCAGTGTTAAGAATGTCATAATGCCCGGATGAACGGCATTATTCTGCGGACGCTAATCACGATGCTGGGCTTGTACCTGGCATCTCGTGTCATTCCGGGCGTTTCGATATCGGGCGGCGGGAGCTTTATTCTTGCGGCGTTGTTGCTGGGGCTGGTCAATGCATTCGTGCGGCCGTTGATGTTCTTGCTGACATTACCCATAACCATCATCACGCTGGGTTTGTTTCTGTTCGTCTTGAACGCTGCCATGTTTGGTCTGGTCGCAGCGCTGCTGGACAACTTCCAGGTATCGGGTTTCTGGGCGGCACTCTTTGGCGCTGTGATTGTCAGTATTACCAGCACTGTCGCGTCCTGGTGCATCGGCCCAAATGGCCGCTACGAACTGTTCGTCGTGCGACGCCGATAAATCAAATATCAGAGAGAAATCCTTGAGCGTAAAAACGCGACTGATCGAGTACGGTGAGGGGAATCTATTGTTCTCTGGGCTGCTGGCGTGGGATGACGATTTCGCGGACCCACGACCGGGCGTGCTGGTCGCTCATACAATTCGAGGCCGCTCGCCTTTCGAAGAGGGCAAAGCGAAAGACCTTGCCGCACTGGGTTACGCCGCATTAGCCATAGACGTTTACGGCGCATCGCAGATCGGCGGCAGTGTCGATCAGAATAAGGCGAACATGGATGCACTGCGCGCCAACCGCGCGGAACTGCAGAATCGTCTGACACTGTCACTCGCGACGATGCAGCAACAGCCTGAAGTCGATGCAGCGAAGTGTGCGGCAATTGGTTTTTGTTTCGGCGGATTGAGTGTGCTCGACCTTGCGCGCCTGAGCGCGCCGCTATCGGGCGTTGTCAGTTTCCACGGATTGTTTGATGCGCCCGACAACATCCAGACTGATCGCAATGAATGCAAGGTGCTGGCATTGCATGGCTGGGATGATCCGCTGGCGACACCGGAAGCGGTCGTGGCCTTCGGTGAAGAAATGACGGCTCGCGGCATCGACTGGCAATTGCACGCTTATGGCCATACGCAGCATGCCTTCACCAATCCCGCTGCCAATGACATAGCTCGTGGCACTGTTTATCATGCCGCAGCGGATCGCCGATCCTGGGTCGCTGCGAAAAACTTTTTGTCCGAATTATTTGACTGATTTCCTGGAGTGCATACGTGAAGCAATTTTCAATAGTTCCACTGGTCGCCGCCGGCGTGTTGTTGTTGGGCTGTGGCGGTAAGGATGAAAGCACCGAACCCGACGTTTCGGTTGCCGATAAAGCGGGCGCCAGTTCGAGCGCCGAGCAAGCGGCCCTTCAAATCCAGGATGGATACATGCGCGGCATCATCCAGGAAATATCCCAGGACAGCTATGAAGGTCGCGGGCCCGGCAGTCGTGGTGATGACAAAACGCGAAAGTACCTGGCAGAACGAATGGCTGAACTCGAACTTGAACCGGGCGCGGAAGACGGGGGCTGGGACCAGGCGTTCGAACTTGTTGGCATCAATGCCTCGCAACCGCCGGAATGGGCTTTTACCGGGCATGACCAGACCTTCGTGCTGAAGCAATGGGATCAGTTCATCGCGGGCAGTGGCGTACAGAGTGAGCGTGCCGAGTTAAGCGATGCCGAAGTCGTCTTCGTGGGCTACGGCATACAGGCACCGGAATACGATTGGGATGACTACAAAGGTGTCGATCTCAAGGGCAAAGTATTGCTGATGATGAACAACGATCCTGACTGGGATCCGGAATTGTTCGGCGGCGAAAAGCGGCTGTGGTACGGACGCTGGGACTACAAGTACCTGAGTGCCGCGAATCAGGGCGCCGCGGGCGCAATCATTATCCACACATCGCCATCCGCCGGGTATCCATTCCAGGTTGTTCAGACATCATGGACTGGCGTGCAGTTTGAACTGCCGGCGGGCGATGAGCCGAGAAGCCAGGTCAAAGGCTGGGTAACGGAAGACAGTGCGCGGGAACTCGTTGCAATGGCTGGCTTCGATCTCGACGAGTTGCGTGAGCAGGCCTATAACCGGGACTTTGAGCCGGTGCCTCTTGGAATCAAAACGTCCATCGGAATGGACGTCGACATCGAACGTGTGCAGTCTGGCAATGTGCTGGGCCTGATTCGCGGCAGCGATCCCGAGCTAAAAGACGAGGTCGTTATTTACACGGCGCATCACGATCATCTCGGCATCGGCACACCGAATGCCGAAGGCGACAGTATTTATAACGGTGCATTTGACAACGCCACAGGTGTGGCGCAGGTGATGGCGATTGCAAAAGCGATCAAAGCGCTGCCAACGGCGCCGCGTCGCTCGGTCCTGATTGCGCTTGTCGGCGCGGAAGAGCAGGGACTGCTGGGCTCCGCATATTACGCGGCGAACCCGACTTTCCCGCCGGGGAAAATTGCCGCCAACCTGAATTACGACGGTGGCAATGTCTGGGGCCATACGCACGATGTCACCTACATTGGACTGGGGAAATCAACGATCGACGAAATTCTGACGATGGTTGCCAAGGAGCAGGGACGTGTTGTGAAGCCGGACCAGTTTTCGGATAAAGGTTATTTCTATCGTTCTGACCAGTTCAGTTTTGCAAAAATCGGTGTTCCGGCAATGTACCTGGATACAGGAACCGACTTTGTAGACCGGCCACCGGAATGGGGGCGCGAACAGCAAAATCACTATACCGAGGTTAATTACCATCAACCCAGTGACGAATATGATCCAAACTGGAACCTCGACGGCATGATCGATGACGCCTTGCTGGGGTATTGGACTGGCCTTGCGATCGCGAACGCTGACGAGATGCCGACCTGGGTTCCGGGTGATGAGTTTGAAGCGGCACGTATTAAAGCGCTGCAAACTGACGAATAGGACTCCGAAATGAAACACTGTCGCTACATTGCAATCGCCTTGTCGCTTGTTCTGTTTTCAGCCTGTGGCGGCCCGGACGAAACCCGGGTTGCTGCACCAGCGAATAAGGCTGCCGCCGTCGAGCAGCAGCTTAAGGCCGTCATCGATGAGCACTGGGCGTTCGCGCTGGCCGAAGAC
>JAUHYO010000288.1 GCA_030426325.1 Gammaproteobacteria bacterium
CGGCAAGTTGTCGCCCAGCCAGCGCATCAGGGATTCCATCGCATCGATTCGCTGCATTTCAGAAGCGCGGTACTGCCCGCTCCAGCGTTCGAATTGCCGTTCAAAATAATTCCCCGGCTTACCAAAATCCCCAAGGCCAATTTTGTCGATGTCTGTCGTATGCAGCGACGCTAACACACGATTCATATCGTCATAGATCGCGGTGCGATCCGGCTTGCTCACCTCGGGCAATGCGGCCTGCCAAAAAATCCGGCCCTCGCAGAACTCCATGACGTAAAACATCGAACCGATCAACTCGCGATCCTCGCACAGGTGGTAAACCCTGGGGACCGGGACATCCGAGGCGGACAATGCTTTGAGGACCCGAAACTCCCGGTCGACGGCGTGTGCTGATTTCAGTAGCTCGCCGGGAGGTTGGCGTCTGAGAACGTAGTCGCCGGACGCTGCGCTGATTTTGAAAGTCGGGTTTGACTGGCCATCCGCGAACTTGGCGATCTGCTTGAGACCGGAAAAGCCTTCAACATGGCGTTCAAGATAGGGCCCGAGAATTTTTTCATCCAGTGTGTCAATTGCTGCCTGCATCCCGCAATCCGGCTAGAGCTTCGCCGTCGCGGCGGCGAGGTTGCGACCCAATTGCATCATATGGACCTGGTCCGGCCCGTCCGCCAGCCGAATCGAGCGCGCGGCCGCATAGGCATGTGCGAGGAAAAGGTCTTGGCTGACGCCGGCCGCGCCGTGAAGTTGAATCGCACGATCAATGACCGTGCAAGCCATCGTCGGTGCAACAATCTTGATCATCGCGATCAGGTCTTTGGCCGCCTTGTTGCCACCCTCATCCATTCGCGACGCCGCTTTGAGTGTCAAAAGACGCGCTTGTTCGATCTCACAGGCCGAGCGGGCAATGTCTTCGCGGACTGATTGTTGCTTACTGAGCGGCTTGCCGAATGCAATTCGACTCTCGGCCCGTTCGCACATCGCCTCGAGCGCTCGCTGCGCCATGCCCACTAGTCGCATGCAATGGTGGATGCGTCCGGGTCCGAGGCGACCCTGGGCAATCTCGAAACCGCGACCCTCGCCCAGCAATAGATTGCTTTTTCGCACTCGGACATTGTCGAAGATGATTTCTGCATGTCCTTCCGGTGCGTCATCGAAACCCAGTACTTTCATCGGGCGCAGGACGGTAACGCCGTCGGCATCCATCGGTACCAGGATCATCGACTGTTGCTGATAGCGATTATCGTTGTCCGGGTCGGTCTTACCCATGACAATCATGATTTTCGTGCGCTTGTTGCAGGCGCCGGAGATGTACCACTTGCGTCCGTCTATGACGTAGTCGTCACCATCTGCCCGGATCGATGTCTGCACATTGGTTGCGTCCGACGACGCGACATCCGGTTCCGTCATAGCAAACGCGGACCGGATTTCGCCGTTCAACAACGGCCGAAGCCAGCGCTCTTGCTGTTCAGGGTTGCCGTAGCGGGCCAGCACTTCCATATTGCCGGTGTCCGGTGCACTGCAATTGAACACTTCGGGTGCCCACAAAACGCGGCCCATGATTTCAGCGAGCGGTGCGTATTCAAGCGTTGTGAGTCCGGCGCTGAACTCGCCGTACTCCTTCGGCAAGAACAGGTTCCAGAGTCCGGCTTTTCTTGCGTGGTCTTTCAGTGTCTCCAGTAACTCGGGCGAGTCCCATCGGTCGCCGTCGTCAATTTGCCGTGCCAGCACTGATTCATTCGGGTAAATGTGCTCATCCATGAATGCCAGCAGACATTCACGCAGTTCCTGCACTTTGGGGGAAAACTCGAAATCCAAGGTTTACTCCGGACACGATGTAAGAAGCGGATCCCCAGTATTCCCTAATGGCCGGAGGATATGAACAAAAAAAGGGCGATCTTTCGGATCGCCCCTTTCGTCTCCGCGAGTATTGATGCGCATTACTCGCTGATTTCTTTCACCTCGTGGATTTCCCGGATCACATGAACCTGGTGCGGACCGCCGTCTTTTTTATCGACAAAACGGACACCATCGTGCCCGGCCGCCTCCAGCGCGGCGCGAATCATGTCTTGCGTCGCGGCATCGATTTCCTTGTCGCTGACAATCAGCACCCCATCCATACCAGCGCGACCACCTGCGTCAGCGTGCGCACGAATGACGCGAATATCCATATCACCATTGTGCGCACCATGCGCCCAGATCTTGTCGCCGTGGTGGCCCCGGATGGCCGGTAAATCGATCGTTTTGCCATCGACATCCAGCGTGAATCCGCTTTCAGTGCGAGTAATCAGAACCGGGCGGCCATTCTTGTCAACGACCGACCGATTCTCGCCGACTTGCATCTCGTGCATATCGAAACCAAGTGCCTTGCTGTCGAGGACGACAACGGACTCTCCGCTGCCATCATCCGACACGACCTTGATCTCCATTTTCTGGTGCCCTTTGTCACCCGAGAATGCTGCCGTTGCGAACATTATTGCTACCGCCATGATGGCGGTTTGCCTGAGTTTCATCACACGATTCCCCTGTTTTGCCTCTGTACCCCAATGATGCGCTGCTTATCGGATTCGTCGCAGGGATTATTGGGGTCCGCTCGCGCGCAAAGCCGAAGGTGGCATCCCGAACTGCTTCTGGAACACCCGGCTCAAGTGGCTGTGGCTGGCAAATCCGTAATCCATCGCGACGTCCACGAGGTTTTCACGATCGCCACTCGCCAGGCGGTCCACAACCAGTCCCAGGCGCTGGCGAGTTCGGTAGGCGTGCATCGTGAGACCCGTTTGTTCGCGAAACACGCGGCACAGGTGGTACAGCGAGGCACCGACTTCTTCGGCAACGGTGTCGAGACCAATAGACTCGGTCAGGTGGGCGTCCAGGCAGGCTCGCGTTTTTTCGACCAGTTGTTGTTGCCGGCTGCCCGGGCGAAACACCGCCTTGTTGATGTTCTTTTCCTGCCTTGCCCGACGTTCGCACACCTCGAAGAACAGCGTGAGAACCTCTTCCTCGATAGTCAGCCTGTCGAGAGGACGTCGCTGCAAGCGCTTCAGGAACAGGGCGAGCCGGTAGCGAAACTGCGGGTCGGTGATCAGCGCACCACCCATGTCCTCGGTGGATAATTTGTGGCGTTGCAGTGCACTGACGAACACCTCGGGCTGCACGCCAAACCAGTAGGTCCGGTCGCCCTGCTCACCCATACTGCGCCGCTCGAGCATCGAACCGGCACGGTGCATCAATATCGCGCCGGGCTCGGCGAAACGGTATTCGCCGGCATTGCGCCGAATCCACAGCGGGTTCTGTGGCAGGACGAAGACATCATTATCCAGCGACTCGGTGGTCGGGAAACAGGGGTCATCTACGGAGCATTCAAATGAACCAACCTTCACCAGTTCGCTGCTGAACAACAGCGTATCAACCGGTGCCAGACGATCAGCTTCCCAGGGCATACGTGACTCCTTCCAGAAAAGAGCAATTTTGTGCAAGCATCGATCGCCGGTTTCCGCGATCATCTGCAATCAACCCCTACCTGAGGCCGACCCATGCGCACACTGATAGTTATCTTTCTTCTGCACTCGGCAACCGCGCTCGCCCAGGCCGATGTCGACAGTCTTCGTGCTGAAGCGAATATCGCCGTAACAGCCGGTGAAAGTGATGTCGCGGCCGCGAAATTGCGGCAACTCCTCGGCCTGGCCCCGGACGACGGATCGGCACACTACCAGCTTGGCACGTTGATCATGGACAGCAACGGCGAGCTATTCGACGCTATCAAACACTTTGAACGCGCAAAAGAGCTTAAGTTTCAGCCCCTGGGCGTTGCCTACCGCTTGTCCCGGATATACGCGCGAATGGGACAAAAGGAAAAGGCACTCGAACAAATGGATGCCCTGGCGAGCGGAGGCTTCAACCTGCCCGCTTATTTCGAAAATCAGCCGGACTACGACAGCATCCGGGAGGATGCCCGGTATATCAAGGCTGTGGAAACCGTTCGCGCGGCACGGTTTCCCTGCGAAGCCGACGAGAGACACCATGCTTTCGACTTCTGGATTGGCGAGTGGACCGTGACCGTCGGTGGAACCTTTGCCGGGACCAACAGTATTCAACCCATCCTAGGGCACTGCACCCTGCTTGAGCAATGGGAAAGCGCATCCGGTGCGCTG
>JAUHYO010000011.1 GCA_030426325.1 Gammaproteobacteria bacterium
CCGTTCGCACTCTGGATCACCGACCTGTCGACCCGGGACCCGTATTTCATTCTGCCGCTGATCATGGGTGCGGCCATGTTTATGCAACAAAAGCTGAACCCGGCCCCTACCGACCCGGTGCAGGCAAAGGTCATGCAGATCATGCCGGTGATGTTTACCGCGTTTTTCGCCTTCTTCCCATCGGGCCTGGTGCTTTACTGGGTGACCAACACGGTGTTGTCCATTGCCCAGCAATGGAAGATCAACCGGGTCGTCGAGCAGGAAGCCAAAGAAAAGAAACACTGAACTGCGCAATCGGGCGCTGGCTGGTAACACCGGGACCCGCTGTGGTCTCATAGGCAGATGCGAGGCCCTTCCGACACCATCGTAGCTGCGGCGACACCATCGGGAACCGGCGGTGTCGGTATCGTGCGCATCTCCGGCGCCGAGACCGAAGGCATTGCACGCCGCATGCTCGGCAGCCTGCCCGAGCCGAGGTACGCCACCTTCCGGAACTTCAGGAACGAAGGCGGCGACGAACTCGATACCGGCCTCGCACTCTATTTTCCAGCGCCGACCTCGTTTACCGGCGAGTCCGTGCTGGAGCTTCACGGTCACGGCGGGCCGCTGGTCATGGCCATGCTGGTCGACGCTGCCATTGCGCTCGGCGCCCGGCGTGCAGAACCCGGCGAATTTTCACAACGCGCATTTTTGAACGGCAAGCTCGACTTGTCGCAAGCGGAGGCCATCGCCGACCTGATCAATGCCGGTACCTCGCAAGCCGCCCGTGCTGCGTTGCGCTCCCTGTCTGGTGAGTTTTCCAAAGCCGTTGACGCACTGGCCGAACTCCTCACCCGATTGCGATTGCATGTCGAGGCGGCAATCGATTTCCCGGAAGAGGAGATCGATTTCCTGTCTGACGAGCGCCTGCAAAAACGACTGGATGAATGCGCCGACGCTTTTGCCCTGCTGCAAGATGAGGCACGCCAGGGCCGGGTTCTGCGCGACGGTTTCCAGGTCGTCATCGTCGGCAGGCCCAATGCCGGCAAGTCGAGCCTCTTAAATTTGTTAAGCGGACAGGATGCCGCCATCGTGACGGAAGTTGCCGGCACAACGCGAGACGTGCTGCGTGAACAAATTGACATTGACGGTCTCGCCGTGGAGCTGGTGGATACGGCGGGTCTTCGCGAAAACCCGGATCGCGTCGAAGCGGAAGGTATTCGCCGCGCACGCGAGGCGCTTCGAAGCGCCGATGCGGTGCTGTGGATTCAGGATGCGACCGAAACCGACCACGGTGCAATCGATGAACCCCTGCCGGTGGGCACGAAAATTACCGTCGTCCGGAACAAAATCGATCTGCCCGGTGCGAAGCGGGATCCGGCCGCCGTGAATATTTCCGCGAAGACCGGTGAAGGCCTTGATGCTTTGCGGCAATGCATTCGGAACCTTGCGGGCTACGAAAACCTGAACGAAGGTGCCTTCACGGCGAGGAGCCGGCACGTTAATGCCCTCGAGCGCGCAGCGATCCATTTCAAAACCGGCACGACAGCGCTGGAAGAGGCGAATGCCGGCGAGTTGCTGGCCGAAGAGTTGCGCCTCGCCCAGCACGCACTCGGGGAAATCACGGGTGAATTCTCATCCGACGATCTGCTCGGGCGGATTTTCTCCGAGTTTTGCATCGGCAAGTAGCCGCCCGCCGGACCCGGGTTTTTTGAACGGGGTCACACTTTGTTATGTTAAGAGGCGCTACGCTGGCAATGGTTTGGAGCGATGGATAACGAGCGAATGAAGGATCAGAACGAAAACCGGATCGGCGACACCGTCAGGATTCTGCGGCCACCCCCGCGTGTCTTTACACAACTGCACGGGCACAATGTCTGGATGGGTGACGTCGAACCGCTGGACCTGGCACTGGAGGTCCCGGTCAACACGGACCCCTACAACAACACCCAGGTCACCGGCCACTCACTGATCCGCTCGCCCAGAAAGTCCTGATTCCCGTTCACCCTGGGGGTGGAATCGTTCCTCGGAAATCGACATTTCCGTTACCGGCCCGTACTGCAGAATCTCGTCGCGGATACTATCGGCATCTCCCAGGATGACGAACACCAGCGAGTCCGCCGGCGGATACACCTTGTTGATGACAGCGGCGATGGACTCCCGGGATGCTGCATTCAGGCTGTCGCCGTAGTCATTGATGTAACTCACGTCGAGCCCATTGGCCTCAATCGATGCGAACATCCTGGCGAGCTGCGATGCCGTCTCAAGGCGCGGCGGAAACTGCCCCATGATGTAGTTGCGCGCCGACTCAATCATTGCCTGATCGAGACCGACATCACGTAACTGACCAAGAACCCCTACCGCAACATCGAGCGCCGCAACCGTCGTGCTGGTCTCGGTGAACGAGACAATGAAAAGGGCGCCCGGTTTTGCGTACCTCGTCAGCGTAGAGCGCGCTCCGTAGCTCAGGCCCGACTTGGTGCGTAACTCCGTCATCAGCATCGAGGTAAATCGCCCGCCGAAAACCGTATTGGCGAGATCGAGCTCGGCCCGGTGGGTGTAATTTCGATCCACACCAACGTTGCCGATGTAAAAGTAGGTCTGCGTTGCACCCGGCTTGTCGATCAGCAGTACGCGACGACCCGGTAACGGAGCCGCTGCCTGAATCGATGGGAGCGATCCGGTCGCCGCGCGCCAGTCGCCAAAGGCGTCGGTCAGCGCCTTCTGCATGCTCGCTGTATCGAAGTCGCCCGATACTGCGATGACAAGGCGGTCGCCACCCATCATGTCGGAATGAAAGGCCAGCAGGTCGCCGAGCGTAATGTTTGCAAGCGACGACTCGCTCCCGCCCACCGGGTTACCGTAAGGGTGATCGCCAAACAGGAATGCATTCGCGTAAGCCGGCATCAACTCCCCGGGGTCTCCACCCTTGGCAGCCTTGATCAGGTTGACGGAACGTTCGCGCAACTTCAGAAATTCGCCGCGCTGAAGTTCGGGTGCACGCAGCATATCGCGCACGAGTTCGACCATCAGGGCTGCGTCTTTTGACATGAACTCGGCCGACACTGAAATAGCTTCGAGATCCGCAGAAGCCGACAGCTCGCCGCCAACTGACGCAATGGCTTCGGCGAATTCCGCTGAGCTGCGATCGCCTGCACCTTTTTCGAGCAAGCCGGCCAAAAGGCTCGCAAGCCCGTGCTTGTCGGCAGGGTCGGCGGATGCGCCGCCGGGAACGACAGCCTCAAGACCAATCAACGGCACTTCGTGGTTTTCGTTCAGAATCAGCACCGTGCCGTTCGCGAGTACCACGCGTTCTGCGTCTGGCAAGCTTACGCCTGCCGCGAACGACGAATAGCAGCCGAGCGCCGCCAAGAGGAAAACAATTGTCCTTGAAACCCTCATTGTGCGTCCTCCCCGGCGGGCGAGCGAAGCACACCCAGCGTCATCCGCTTGCGATTGAAGATGTCCTCCGCTACCGCCTGGATTTGCTCAGCGCTGACCTCATCGAGTTTGCCGGGCAGGGCGAAGGCCTCCTGATAATCGCCGAAGAAGACCTCGGCGCCGCCCAGCGTTGCCGCCTTACCATTGATCGTTGAAAGTCCGCGCCAATAATCCGCAATCATGATATTCCGCGCTTTGGCGAGCTCGGCCTCTGTGACACCGTCCGTCGCAACGCGATTCAGCTCCTCAAGGAGGCGATTCTCAACGACAGCGATATCCGCGTCGGGCGGCAGCGTCAGGTAAAAATACACCAGCCCCGGATCGAAGCCTTCCATCTGGAATCCGCCGATCGCCAGCGCAAGCTGTTCCTGTTCGACCAACACCTGGTGCAAGCGCGATGAGCTTCCGCCAACGAGAATGTTCAACAGCACGTTCATCGGCAGGGTTCGTGGATCCGTCGCATTGCCAGCATGGAAGGCGACGTGCATGAGCGGCGTCGGCGCATCCACTTCGATGAGCAGGCGGCGCTCGCCGAGCTGTTCGGGCTCGACGGTACGAATGGCCTGTGGCGCTTCCTGGGCCGGTATTGGCCCAAAGTACTTCCTGGCCAGGTTGAAAACTTCTTCCGGCTTGACGTCACCGGTGAACACCATCGTCAGGTTGTTCGGCGCATAGTAGGTTTTGAAATACGACTCGAGATCTTCCTGGGTCCAGTTCTCAATATCGGACGCCCAGCCGATCACCGGGAACTGATAAGGGTGCGCGATAAACGCTGTGGCATTCATCTCAAGATAAAGGCGGCCAAAGTTGTCATTGTCGTAGTTCGACCGTCGTTCCGAATAGACGATGCCGCGCTCGGTCTCAACGACCGATGGCTCGATCGCGAGATTCTTCAGGCGATCACCCTCGAGCTCAAAAATGGTTTCCAGTGCGGTACGCGGGAACCAGTCCTGGTATACCGTCAGGTCTTCCGAGGTATACGCGTTATTCGCGCCGCCGGCGGCTTCCATGGTCTCATCGAACTCGCCCTGTGCGCGCTTCTCGGTCCCGTTGAACATCATGTGCTCGAAGAAGTGCGACAGCCCGGTGATACCGGGATACTCGTTGCGGCCGCCTGCGCGAACGTAGTTGTACATGACGACATTCGGGATATCGTGGTCGGGCCAGACGATGATGCGAAGGCCGTTCTTCAGTGTGTGCGCCCGAATTTCAGCCGGCACGCCTTCCTTGTCGGGTTTCTCGTAGACCGGCGCCGGAAGAATCGGCTCGATGATCTTCGGAAATTCGAAGGTCGGTAGCAATTGCTCGCCGACCAGCGCCAGCACGCCGAGGACGGCGAGAACCAAAACCGCCGCATTCAGTTTCTGGCCGGTTTTAAAAACAATCGACTGAGTCTGGTCAACGTCCAGCGATTTTTTGAGGCCGCTTGGCGTAATCTCGTAAGCCCAGGCGAAAATCAGTGCCACCGGAAAACCGATCGCGAGCACCAGCAGCAAAAACTCATTCGCCCAGTCAGGCGCGCCGAGCCAGATCAACAAGCCACCCAGCAGCCAAAATACGAGCAGACTGGCGAGGACGTAGGCCAACGCAACCTTGAGCACATTGCGCCGCCTTATTTCAGAGAACAAGGCCATATCGTTATTCGCGTCGTCGGGGGGCTACATGGTGGACAAAAGCCCGGAATTGTCAACCGCATTATCAAGGCCAGCCGCGCGGCGCGGCCGTTGCTTGCGCTAACCGAGAAGGCCTTCGCGGCGATACAACCGCGCGCAAACCCAGGTCAGCAAGGCACCAATGGCCAGTGTGCTGCAGACCGAGATCGCAATATGCAGTCCATTCAGCGGCTCATTCTTCACCATGTCGACAAGAATAAGATGCTGACTCAGGCTCGGTACGAACATGAACTCAATCTGCGGGCGAAGCGTCAGGATGCTGACGACGAGTATCGGCAGGGTCGGTGCAATCAGGACGGCGCTTAGCCAGGTTTGCGCCTCCTTGTAGCTCTTGGTGAACGAGGCGACGAGCGTCATCAGCGACGCACCGAGCAGGATGAACGGCAGCAGCAGCAGGAATGCCAGAGCCACAACCGGCAAGCCAAAATTCGGTGTCATACCCAGCTGTTCAAGCGGCATGAACTTCAGCACGACATAGAACGACATCAGGCTCAGCAACAGCGACGCGGCCATGAATACGCAGGCTGCGAGAATTTTGCCAAGAATCAGTTGGCCGCGGGTGACGGGCAAGGACAGCAAGGGCTCGAGCGAGCCGCGCTCTCGCTCGCCCGCCGTCGTATCGATGGCGAGATACATGCCGCCCATTAACAGTGCAAAGATAAAAAAGTAGCTCATCATGCCAAGCAGGATTGCCGAGCGACCGCTGGGCGTCGAGACGTCAATCTCATCGACATTGATCGGGCTCAACACGCGTGGATTAATGCCGCGGGCAGACAGCCGAATCGAGGCGAGTTGCTGGTTGTAGGCGTAGAGGGCGTTGCGTGCGCGTCGCGCCTCCTTCTCCCCCTGGGAATTGGCCTCGTCCGAATACAATTCGACGCGCGCCGGAATCGTGTCAGACAGCTGTTCGCCAAACGCCTCCGGCACGACCAGCACGACATCGTGGACACCGGTCTTGACAGCGTCGGCCGCGCCATCGGGATCGTCGGGCCCTTCGATGATGTCGATATTTCGACTTTCCAGGAAACGCATCAGGTTGGGTGCGTATTGTTGCCCGACCACCGGCAACTCCATTGAACTTTCGGCATCGTCGAGCGCCCGGTCGATCGACATGTTAATGACAAACGCAAACAGTACCGGGCCGAAAATCGGTCCCATGATCAATGCCGAGGTCAGCGTGCGGCGGTCACGAAGATTATCGAGTATCTCTTTGAAGAAAACCGTCAGGAAAGTTCGCATCAGGCTTCGCCCTCCACCAGCTGAATCGCGGCGACGAAGGCCTCTTCGAGATCGTCTTGCCCGGTACGCTGGCGAATGCCGTCAATCGAGTCATCGATCGCCACCTGGCCATTCGCGATAATGCAAATATCGTCACAGAGCGCTGCAACCTCCTGCATGACGTGTGATGAAAACAGCACGCAGCGTCCGGCGTCTTTCAACTTCAGGATCAGGCGCCGCAATGAACGCGTTGCCATCACATCCAGTCCATTGGTGGGTTCATCGAGAATAACGTTCTGCGGGTCATGGACCAGCGCGCGGGCAAGCGCGACTTTCGTGCGCTGGCCCTGTGAAAAACCCTTGGTGCGCCGGTCGGCGAAATCCTCGATCTCGAGCAGTGCAATGATCGACGAGACGCGATCATCGATTTCACTTTTGTCGAGGGCACAGAGATTGGCGTAGTAGGCGATATTTTCGCGAGCGGTGAGGTGCGGATACAAACCCGCACCGTGCGGCAAAGCACCAATATTTTTTCGTGCCGCGAGACTGTCTTCGACAACATCGGCGCCATCGATGCTCGCATGACCCTGATCAGGCTTCAGCACTGTGTAGAGCACGCGCAAGGTCGTTGACTTGCCGGCGCCATTGGGACCGAGCAGCCCTGTGATCTTGCCATCCGGTGCTTCAAAGCTGACGCCGCGAACGGCATGCACCTTGCCGAAGGATTTGTGGATGCGATCAACCTTGATCATGGATTCGGTCCCGAAAAATCGAGGAAAAAGGGCATCACGAAACTCCGCTCAAGGCACGCGGCATCGACTGCCGCCGGGTCGGCGCTTTCGACAAATTTGGCGATCAGGCGAGGTGTGCAGCCGACGCCGAGCTGCCCGTGGCCCTGGTCCGCACCAATGAGGTGCCGAGCATTGCCAAGATCGACGGCAGCGAGGTCCGCATAGCGCGGTGGTGTGATTGGGTCGGCATCGCCGGACAGCAGCAGTACCGGGATATCGGTTTCCAGCGGCGTCTTGAAGCCATCGTCGATCGGACCTGCCGGCCAGATTGAGCAAATCGCCTGCAGCGCGTCCATTTGCAATGCGCCCATGTAGGTCGCTTCAAGTCCGTCGTAGTCAATGCTGTCGGGGTCGTAAAACGGAACGTCTTCGGTGCACATGACCGCGTTGTGCATGCCGAGCGACAGCGCATCGCCCATCGAGATCATCGTCATCATGAACTGCGAACCCAGGGGCACAAAGTTTCCTTTACCGGCCTCATCAATTAACAACGGCAGTAGCGCAATCGAGTTCGGATGATAGGCGAGCAGCCGCACAGCGGTCGCCAGCTCGCCGCTACCAAAGTCCAGCTCCTGCAACCGGCCCGTGCTGGGGTCGGGCACTTGAATCGTCACCGGCGCTTTTTTTAGTTCAGCGACAACGCGTTCAAACGTCGTCGAAATACCGGGGAATTGTTTATTACAGGCATCGTCTTCAGCGCAGCGTGCGAGTACCCGGTCGACGGCCTTCTGACTTTCAAGCGCAATGTCCGGTCCAAGCGAAAGCTGCGGTGGCACGACGCCGTCGATGATGACCGTTCGCGTCGACGCCGGGTAGCGTCGGGCGAAGTGCTGGGCGACGCGTGAACCGTAGGACACACCGTACAAGTTCAGGGTCGGGTAGCCGAGCGCCGCGCGTACGGCCTCGATATCACCGACGGCGACGCTGGTTGTGAAAAAACGCGGATCGTACGGCAGTTGTTCCAGGCATTCCCTGGTGTATTCGATCGTGAGCTCGGTCGAAAACTCGCCCTCAATCAGGTCCTCATCGAACTCGCAGTTCATCGTTGCCGACTCACCGGTGCCACGCTGGTCGATCAGCAGGATGTCGCGGTTACGCCGGACGCTCTCGAAGGCAAAGGAGTAGCTGGTATAAAAATCGATGCTGCCTTGCCCCGGTCCGCCGGCAATCGGCACCAGCGGGTCGGGCTCGGGTGTCAGGTTGAGTGCCGGTACGACGGCAACACGAAGTTCGATTTCACCGGCCACCGCGCCGCTTGGATCAAGAGGCCGTGTCAACCGGCCGCATCGCGCCTCGATGCTCGGTGCGCCGGGGCCGGCATTGATGCGGCAGTCCTGGAGTGCCAGGGATTCGGCGGCGGCATCGCCCGGGGCCAGGCTGGCGAGGAACAGCACGGCAATCAGGATGGACGGGGCTTTCGGCATGAGGTCCTCGGGGCGCTAAACAGCGCGCTATCTTGGCCAAGCGCCGGGAAAGAGTAAAGCCGGCGTAGCCACTCTATGGCGCGTGCATCGCCCAGCGACTAGAATGCGCACCCCATGAGCAAGCGATTCGATGTCATTGTCATAGGCGGCGGACACGCCGGCACGGAAGCCTCACTGGCGGCCGCACGGGCGGGTGCGCGCACGCTCCTGGTGACACAGAATCGCGAGACGCTGGGCCAGATGAGTTGCAACCCGGCCATCGGCGGCATCGGCAAGGGCCACCTGACGCGGGAAATCGATGCACTTGGCGGCGCGATGGCACAGGCGATTGACGCCGCGGGCATTCAATTCAGGACGCTGAACGCAAGCAAGGGCCCGGCGGTCCGTGCCACCCGTGCGCAGGCCGACCGGCAGCTGTATCGCCAGGCGATTCAGTCGATCATCAGGCGCCAGGCCGGACTCGAAGTTCTGGAGGCCTCGGTCGACGACCTTATTTTCGACGGCAATTGTATTGCTGGGGTTGAAACCGATTCCGGGCAGCGGATTCCTGGTGCCACCGTCGTACTGACGGCGGGCACGTTCCTGGCCGGGCGCATTCTGATCGGTCGCACCGAAAAAGCCGGTGGTCGCGTCGGTGATGCGCCATCCAACAAGCTCGCTGCCCGCCTGCGGGAGCTGCCGTTCCGGGTTGCGCGCCTGAAAACGGGCACGCCGCCCAGACTCGATGGCAGGACCCTGAACTTCGATGTCATGCAGGAGCAACCGGGTGACGATCCGAGGCCGGTATTCTCGTTTCTTGGCCGGCGCCGCGATCACCCGGAACAGATCTCCTGCTACATCACGCACACGAACGAAAAAACGCACGACATTATTCGCGGCGCGCTCAGCGAGTCACCGATGTACAGCGGCATGATCGAAGGTGTCGGTCCGCGCTATTGCCCGTCCGTTGAAGACAAGATCGTGCGATTTTCCGACAAGGCCTCGCACCAGGTTTTCGTCGAGCCCGAAGGCCTGACGACGAGCATCGTCTACCCCAACGGGATTTCGACGAGCCTGCCGGCCGACACGCAGCTTGAATTCGTGCGCTCAATTGCAGGCTTCGAGAACGCGGAGATTACACAGCCCGGTTACGCGATCGAGTACGACTACTTCGATCCGCGCGAACTTAAACCAACACTTGAAACCCAACACATCGACGGTTTGTATTTCGCCGGCCAGATTAATGGGACAACCGGATACGAAGAAGCCGGTGCACAGGGCTTGCTCGCGGGTGTCAATGCGGCGCGCAAATCGCAGCAGCTAGGCGAATGGTTTCCGGAGCGCCACGAAGCTTACATCGGTGTTCTGATCGACGACCTCATTACGCGCGGCGTCAGTGAGCCTTACCGTATGTTCACGAGTCGTGCCGAGTATCGATTGACGCTGCGCGAAGACAATGCCGATGTTCGGCTGACGCCGGTCGGCCGTGAGCTGGGCCTGGTCGATGATGCGCGCTGGTCGGTTTTTGAGACCAAGCGGGAAACCGTTGCGAAAGAACAGGCGCGACTGCAGTCCATCCTGGTTCGGCCCGGCGCGATGAGCGAGAACGACATTTTTATTGTTGGCAAGGCCCTGACCCGGGAGATGACCGCAGCGGATCTGTTGCGCCGGCCCGAGCTCGACTACGTTGCGCTTGCCGGAATTTCAACGGTCGGTCATTTCGATGCCAGCGAACTCGACAGCGATGAGCAGCGCGAGCAGGTCGAACTGCAACTCGAGGTGCAGGCGAAATACCGCGGCTATATTGATCGGCAGGAGCGTGAAATCGCCAAGCAGGCAAACCAGGAGTCACTGCGGCTACCGGATGACATCGACTACAACGATGTCGACGGCCTGTCGAACGAAGCCCGGCAAAAACTGCTTGCCGCGCGTCCGGTCACACTGGGTCAGGCATCACGACTTGAAGGCATGACCCCGTCGGCGGTGTCCCTCTTGATGATTCATCTCAAGAAGCGGCAACTCAAAAAAAGCGCCTGACAATCAGCGACGATTCGTGAGGTATGCTTGGCGCATGAAATCGCTCCGACTATTCCTGCAAACCGCTGTGCTGATTGCGCTCGCCGCCTGCGGCGGCCCCGGCGTGACCGATGACAGAAGCGCGGTCCTGAGTCGCGCGATCAGCACGGATCCTGAAACGCTGGATATTCACAAGGCCCGCAGCTTGCAGGCGCTCAGTGTATTGCGCGATATCGGTGAAGGATTGGTCAGCCATAATGCGAACGGCGAGATGACGCCTGGCGTCGCCGAATCCTGGGAGATGTCGGACGATGGCCTGAGCTATACCTTCACGCTGCGAGCCGATGCCCGGTGGTCAACCGGCGAGCCGGTGACGGCTGGTGATTTTGTTTTCGCTGTCGAGCGCCTGAAGGATCCGGCGACCGGCGCTTTTTATGCACAGTTCCTGAGCGATGTGACCGGTCTCGAAGCAGTCGATGACCGGACCCTGCTGATCCGGCTGGCACAGCCGACACCGTATCTCCTGAGTTTGCTGACGCACCCGGCAACGTTTCCGCTGCACGCAGGCTCACTCGCAGCAAATGGCGATCGCTTTGCGCGTCCCGGCAACCTGGTGTCGAACGGTGCCTACCGGCTGGTCGACTGGGTGCCGGGATCGGTCATTACGCTGAAGCGCAACGAGCACTACTGGAACAATGCGAATACCGCCATCGACGAAGTGCGTCACCTGGTGCTGGTGCAGGAGTCGACGCAGCTCGCTCGCTACCGCGCTGGGGAAATAGACATTACGAGCACCGTGCCGAGCGAAAACTTTGCACAGACGCGGAAGGATTTCGGCAGCGAGCTTCGCATCGCGCCCTACCAGAACGTTTACTACTACGGATACAACCTGCGTAAACCGCCGTTCAAGGACAATCAAAAATTGCGCCAGGCCTTGTCGATGGCCATCGATCGCGACGTTCTGGTGGACAAGGTTCTCGGTCGCGGCGAAACGCCGGCCTACAGCTGGGTACCGACCGGCATCAACGGCTATGTTCCGACCGTCTTCAGTTACGCGGCCCTGACGCAGGCAGAACGCAAGCAGATCGCGAGGCGCCTGTACAAAGAGGCCGGCTACACTGAGAGCAATCCGCTCGAGGTGGAAATTCGCTACAACAGCAGCGATACGCACCGGGCGATCGCCGTCGCGGTGCAGTCAATGTGGCGCGATGCGCTGGGCTTTGACGCAACACTGGTTAACGAAGAATTCCAGGTGTTGCTGGCGAACATCCGGGCCGGTGAAGTCACCCAGGTGTTTCGTTCCAGCTGGGTCGGCGACTACGACGATGCGCACACCTTCCTGAGCGTGTTTCAGTCGGACAGTGCCGCGAACGTGCCCGGCTATTCGAGCAATGAGTTCGACAAGCTGATGATGCGGGCGTCAAAACAGGTGGATCCAGACCTGCGTCGCGCCTATCTCGAAGAGGCTGAACGCCTGTTGCTCGAGGACCATCCGGTAATTCTAATCTATTTCTACGGCAGCAAGCACCTGGTCAGCCCGCGAGTCGAAGGCTGGGGCGACAACCTCCTCGATTATCATTACTCTCAGCACCTCAGTCTTAAAGCGGCCAACTAGCCGCGCGGGGACCATGATGCTGCGTTACGCGTTGCTCCGCCTGTTGGGGGCAATACCAACCTTGTTGTTGGTCATAGTGCTGGCTTTCCTGATGGTGCATGCAGCGCCGGGCGGCCCGTTCGACGACGCGCGATCTCCGCACCCGGAGGTGCTGGCAGCCATTGAGGCGACCTACCATCTTGACGAGCCGGTAGTTCAGCAGCTTGGCCGCTACCTCGGCGGACTGCTTCGCGGTGATCTTGGCCCGTCTTTTCGCTACCCGGATTACAGTGTTTCCGAATTGATCGGCATTGGCTTTCCGGCATCGTTGAAGCTGGGTGTCCTGGCGATGTCGCTGGCTATTCTTGTCGGTGTCAGTGCCGGCACATTCGCGGCGTTGCGGCAGGGTTCAATGACCGACCGTGTTGTGATGAGCTTTTCGATGACAGGGATTTCCATTCCGGTCTTTGTCGTTGCGCCGGTACTCGTGCTGTTGTTCGCCGTGAAGCTTCACTGGCTGCCGGCCGGCTGGAGCGGGAGCGCGGGCGTGGCCAAATATATTGTGCCGGTCGTGACGCTGGCCCTGCCACAGATTGCCTACATTGCGCGCCTGACCCGGGCGAGCATGATCGAGGTGCTCAGTCGTGACTTCATTCGCACCGCGCGTGCGCAGGGATTGGGTACGCGCGCGATCATTCGCATTCACGCGCTCAAACCGGCGATGTTGCCGGTGTTGTCGTACATGGGGCCGGCGATCGCGGCGATCCTGACCGGATCGGTCGTCGTCGAACAGGTTTTCGGTATCCCGGGGCTGGGAGCGTCGTTCGTGAACGGTGCATTGAATCGCGACTACACGCTGGTACTCGGCATCGTTATCTTTTACGCGGCATTGATTATTGCTCTCAACCTTGTCGTCGACCTGTTGTATGGCGTTATCGATCCGCAGGTGCGTCAGCGATGAAGTGGAGCGCGGGTATCCTGTTGTTCATCCTGCTGCTGGCGATTGTCGGACCGTGGGCCAGTCCGCATGCGTTCCAGGATACCAACTTCGACGCCGTGCTTCGTTCGCCGGGAATCGCTGAAGCACATTTTTTTGGTACCGACGAGTTCGGTCGCGACCTGTTCAGCCGGACCCTGCTTGGCACGCGCATTACCTTGATGGTCGCGGTCGTTGCGAGTCTTGTCAGCCTGATCATTGGCGTGAGCTATGGCGCGATCGCCGGCTATGTTGGCGGGCGCGTGGACGCGGTAATGATGCGTTTCGTCGATACCCTGTATGCAATGCCGTTTATTTTCTTTGTCATTTTGCTAATGGTTACCTTCGAGCAGAACTTCCTGCTGATATTCGTTGCGATCGGTGCAATCAACTGGCTCGATATGGCGCGCATCGTGCGCGGACAAACCTTGAGCCTTCGTAAACGTGAATTCATCGACGCGGCACGACTCACCGGCGTCGGTACAGCACGAATTATTTTCCGGCATATCGCCCCGAACCTTATCGGGATTGTCATCGTTTACCTTACGCTGACAATCCCGCAAGCGATCCTGGTGGAGTCATTCCTGAGTTTCCTCGGGCTGGGTGTGCAGGAACCGCAGACATCGCTGGGCTCGCTGGTTAACGGCGGCGTCAAACAAATGGAGGGCGCGCCCTGGATGTTGCTGATCCCGGCCGTGCTGCTTGCAACGATGCTGATGTGTTTCAATTTTCTCGGCGATGCGCTGCGTGATTTTTTTGACGCGAGGCATTCGCTGTGAGTCTTCTGAACGTGAAGGATCTCAGCATTCAGTACGGCGAGTCGACCGTCGTCGACAAAGTGAGCTTCGTCGTCCGGCGTGGCGAATCCATCGGCCTTGTTGGTGAGTCGGGATCGGGCAAGACGCAGACCGCGCTCGGCTTGTTGGGGCTGCTGCCACGCGATGCGCGACTTACCGGCAGTATCCGGTTCAAGGGATCCGAAATTGCGAATCGCAGCGATCGCGAGCTTGATCGAATTCGCGGGCGGCGTATCAGCATGGTTTTCCAGGACCCGATGCAGGCGCTTAATCCGTATTTACGCATCGGCGAGCAACTGCGACAGGTGCTGTTGCAACACGGCCTCGCAAGTGGCGTCAAGGCAGACCAGAAGGTTGTCGCGATGCTTAAGCGTGTTGGTTTGCAGGACCCGGAGCGACAGTTTCGCGCGTATCCCTTCCAGCTCTCCGGCGGCATGCGCCAGAGGGTGATGATTGCCTCCGCGCTGATCGCCGAGCCGGACCTGCTGATTGCCGATGAGCCGACAACGGCACTGGACGTGACCGTGCAGGCGCAGATCCTCGACCTGCTGGAAACCTTGCGCCACGACACGGCACTGTTATTGATTACTCACGATCTCGGTATCGTTGCCGGACGCTGCGAACGCCTGCTGGTGTTTGAAGCGGGCAAACTGGTGGAAACCGGGGCGACAACGGCCGTCTTCGCGTCCCCGCAGCACGAGCACACGAAAACATTGCTGGCACTCGCGCCTCGAATCGACCGCGGCGACATCCTGCCGCCGGTTACTGACAAGACCCTGCTCGGTGTGGAGGGTGCGAGTGTCAGCTACCGCGACGCGCACCATGCAGAGCTCGTCGCCGTGCGCGACGTCAATCTGTCGCTGCGGGAATCGGAAACTCTCGCGATCGTGGGTGAATCAGGATCGGGCAAATCCAGTCTCGTGCGCGCCCTGCTGGGGCTGATCCCGCTGAAAGCCGGACGCGTCGTGTTTGCAGGGCGCCCGCTTGAAGGCGCGGTCGAGACGCGGGCGAAATCACTGCGGCGTGATCTGCAGCTGGTATTCCAGGATCCGGCAGGCGCGCTAAACCCGCAGATGCGAGTTCAGAGTCTCGTCGGCGAATCCCTGCTCGTGCACGAGCCTGCTCTTTCGACGCCGGAGCGCGTGCAAAGAGTCACCGCATCACTGGCCACGGTCGGTCTCGATGAAAGCTTTTTGTCGCGATTTCCGCATCAATTGTCCGGCGGGCAGGCGCAGCGCGTGGCGATCGCGCGGGCGTTAATTCTCGAACCGAAGATCCTGATCTGCGATGAAGCGGTTGCAGCGCTCGACGGTTCGGTCCGGGAACAGGTACTTAAAGTTCTGCGCGAGGTGCAGGTCAACACCGGAATGTCGATCATATTTATTTCACATGACCTCGCCGTCGTCAGATCCATCAGCCATCGCGTCGCCGTCATGTACCTTGGACGAATGGTCGAGGTCGCTGAAACTCGACGATTGTTTTCCGCGCCGCGTCACCCCTATACGCGAGCACTGCTGGATGCGTCGCCGGTGCCGGACCCGCTGGTAGCGCCGCAGTCGGCACCGCTGTTCGGCGAAGTGCCGTCGTTGATACGGCCGCCATCGGGCTGCGTTTTTCATCCACGCTGCAGCTATAGCGACGCGCGCTGCAAGGACAAGCGACCGGAGTTGCGCGAACTGGATGGTGGCCGTGTGGCCTGCCACCATGCGAGCGAGACGCTATTGAAACAGGCCTAGCGGTACCGGTATCGGTGCGCCGTTAATGGTCAGCAGGCCATTCTTGAAGGCCGCATCCATCACGTAGACATCGCCCTGCTTCGCGAGATAGCCAAGTCCGACAACAGCACCCATCTGCGGGTCCATCGACGTGGCCATCTGCACCAGGGTCTCGGGTATCGAAACATTGAACGTTGCCTCGGTGCTCAATAGCAACGAGGTCCATTCAAACGTGGCGCGATCTTTTTCCGGCACGGCAATCGACAGGCGCGTTTCGAGCGTGCCCATCGGCAGCACAAAGTTCAGGCGTTCGACGTCGATATTCATGCCTGCGGCGACCAGGTCCTTGAGTTCACTTTCGGCGGCGGCCATCGCCTGACCGGGGTTTGCCGGATCGACGTTCTCCTTGATACGGCGATCCAGTGCGCCGAGTGCCACCGCATCGACGCCCGATAACTTCAGGTCACCGACGATGGATAGTTCGCCGAACTGCGGGATGTTTTGGCCATTCATCTCCATGTGCATGTCCGCCGCCGCATGGCCATCGTCGACCGACGATGAGGCGACGACCTTGACGCCCTTGTTGCCCCCGATTTCCATGTCGCTTGCATTGACCGACATCGGACCGAGTGCGAAGTCGATGTTGCCGACATTGAAACCGTATTGGGTGGCAGTTTGCTTGCCGCGAACCGTCGCGCCATCGATCGATACCAGTTGCTGCCGATCGCCAAATGTCATCGCACCGAACTGACCGTCAAACTCGATCTGGCCTTGGTCCGCGCTTGTCGAAACATTCAGCGTCGAAGGCTGCCAGGTAATTTCGCCATCGGTGACAATCTTTGAGCCGGCATCGAGCACGTAGCGGGAGTGGAGGTTGCCGGTCAATCCGACCTTGCTGTAAATCGTGCCCGGCACGTCAAAAATTTTGCCGTCGTCGTATTCGATGGCCAATGTCGAGACCGCACTGCCCAGACCGGGTGCGAGCGAACCTTGCTCGCGTGACATTGACGACACCGGAATCAGTCCGTGGTCGAGCCGCGTATTGATCAACAACACCGGAGCGTCGTCGGCGTCGTCACCTGCGACTGCATCGAATGCCGCGCGCAACTGCCCCTTGCCGAGCTCGACGCGGTATTGCCCTTCTGACGAAAACCAGCCGCGCTCAAATGTGCCGGAGGTGAGTACGAGCTCGCCGGTTTCCCTCGCCGCCCAATCCAGGTTTTCATCGACGCTTCGCTCGGCCAGGCCGCCGATAATGCCGGGCGATACGATGATCACCAGGACAGCGACCAGGATCAGTGCAATGATACTTTTCTTCACCGCTTTACCTCGCGAAGGCGTTGGGAACGCGCCGATGCTAGCATGCCCTGTCGAATTTACTGTTCGCTGGCGCTAGAAATCCGCGGCGAAGCTCACTACCATAGCGGCCTCACACGATGCTCCGGGTGCGGCCGGGCGCCAGAATAAGCTGAATAATCAAATGACTACCAACATCCAAAGCCTCATTCGCCTCGCGGCGACGCTGATCCTGTCACTCTCAATGGCGCAGACGGCGCTTGCCCAGGGCGATACTGAAGCCGGTAAAGAGCTGGCTTACTCCTGCCTGGGTTGCCACGGCATCGACGGATATCGCAACGCCTACCCGTCGTATCGTGTGCCAAAGCTGGGTGGCCAGAAAGCGGCCTACCTCGTTATTGCCCTGAAAGGCTATCGCGATGGGTCACGAAGTCATCCGACCATGGTGGCGCAGGCAGACAGTCTGTCGGACCAGCAGATCGAGGATGTTGCGGCTTACCTTGCGAGCCTCGGTGGCGACACCGTTGCGGCCGGGGGCAGTGATGCGAAGGATGCCGAGAAGTCGCGACCGGAAGCCGCGCAGGCCTGCGTTGCCTGTCATGGGCCGAATGGCGTCAGTGTCAATGCAATCTGGCCGACCATCGCCGGGCAACATGAAGACTACCTGCTGCAGGCCCTGAAAAAGTACCGTGACGGCACGCGCACCGATCCGCTGATGACAGCGCAGGCAAACCTGCTCGCTGAAGAGGACCTGGAAACGCTGGCGCGCTATTTCGCGAATCTCGACGGTCTCGAAACCACCAAAGAAGATTAGTCACAACCGTGCCGGACGTGCACGCAAGAACCATCCCGCTCGGTGCTGGCATTGCGGCCATCGACACCGAGTACGTCCGGCTGCTGCAGGACGCGAGCCACCTGATTGTTGAATCGGGTCGCGCGGCCTTTGTCGACACCGGAACCAACGACAGCGTGCCCTTGCTGCTCGACGCGTTGCGGCAGGCTGATCTCGATGCTGCCGACGTGGACTTCGTGTTCCTGACGCATATCCACCTCGATCACGCCGGCGGCGCGGGGCAGCTGATGCAGGCGTTGCCGAATGCGCGTTGCGTTGTTCACCCGCGCGGCGCGCCACATATGATCGATCCGACGCGGCTGATCGCTGGTACCGAGGCCGTTTATGGCGCCGAACAATCGCGCGCGATGTACGGCAGGATTCTGCCGATTGATGAACATCGCATTGTGATTGCGAACGACGACGACCGCTTTAGTCTTTGCGGTCGGGAGTTGCGGGCATTGCACACCGAAGGACACGCGCTGCACCACTATTGCCTGAGCGATCCCGTGTCGCAGGGTGTGTTTACCGGCGACAGTTTCGGTGTTTCCTATCGCGAACTGGACACGCCTGCCGGCGAGTTCATTTTTCCGACGACCACGCCAACACAATTCGACCCCGTTGCAGCGCACGAGTCTGTTGATCGCATCATGGCCTGCGAGCCCAGGCAGCTTTATCTGACGCACTACAGCCGGGTCGGCAACCTGTCACGGCTGGCATCGGATATGCACGCCGATATCGATGTGTTCAGCAACATTGCGATGGCGGAAAAAGACAGCGACGAGCCGCTGCCGGTGATTCGTGCCGCGATCTGGGACCACCTGTCAGCTCGGCTGAGAGAACACGGCTGGGACGGTGATGACGAAACAATGCATTCAATCCTGGACGTTGATATTGTGCTCAACGCTCAAGGCCTGGTGTCCTGGCTGCAACGGCTTAAAAAGCAGAGGCGATAGTGGAAAAAATCGAACAGTTTCGCGCGTATCGGATTGACAACGAGGACGGCGAGATTGTTGCCGGATTCCAGACGCTGGCGCTCGACGACCTGAGCCCGGGCAATGTGCTTGTTCGCGTCACGCACTCAACGATCAATTACAAAGACGCGCTTGCCGCGACCGGCAAGGGAAAGATTCTCAGGCAGTATCCACTCAACGGAGGCATTGATCTCGCCGGCGTTGTCGCGAGCTCTGAGGATCCGGCGTGGAAGCCCGGCGACGACGTGCTGGTTAATGGTTGTGGCCTCAGCGAAACCGTCGATGGTGGCTATTCCGAGTACGCGCGCGTTGACAGCAAGAGCCTGGTCGCGATTCCCGATGGCATCAGCGCGTTTGAGGCCATGCAACTCGGGACGGCGGGCTATACGGCGGCGCTCGCCATCCATCGGATGGAACAAAACGGGCAGCGGCCGGAAGGCGGCCCGATCGTCGTCACCGGAGCGACAGGCGGCGTCGGCAGTGTCGCGATCGACATGCTGGCCGGCCGTGGCTATGAAGTCGTCGCCGTCACCGGCAAGGCAACCGAAGAGGCCTACCTTCGCGAGATCGGTGCGCGACGCATCCTGGTGCGCGACAAGATCGACCTCGGCAAGCGGCCGATGGAAAAAGCCCTGTGGGGCGGCGCGATCGACAATCTCGGTGGCGACTACCTGACCTGGCTCACACGCACAATTGACTATGGCGGCAATATCGCAAGCATCGGCCTCGCGGCGAGCGCGGCGTTGAATACGACAGTGCTGCCATTCATCCTGCGCGCGGTCTGTCTGCTGGGCATTAACTCGGTCGATACGCCGAGCGATCTGCGCCGTGCGGTCTGGGCGCGGATCGGCGGGGACCTGAAACCGCAGCACCTGGATACCATCGGCCACAAGACGATCGCATTCGATGAGCTGCCTGACGCGTTCCAGGCGTATATTGACGGCACGGTAACCGGCCGGGTGGTGGTGAAGATCGCTTGAACAAAAACACGAAGCTGCTTGGCGAATTTGTGCTGATCGTTCTCGGCGTCCTCGTGGCGCTGGCGGTCGAAACGGCGCTGGAGAACCGCAAGGACGGCCAATTGCGTGACGAATACCTGTCACGACTTCGTGGTGACATCGAGCTCGACCGGCAAGCGATCGACCGCCGCATTGAATTCTTCACCGACGTTCAGCGCTTCAGCGGCGAGGTGCTCGGATGGCTGGGCACGGACAGGGACGTCGACCAGGAGACCTTGCTCGCATCCTATTACGCTGCCGAAATCTGGCCATTCCTGCCCGTGCGCAATACCTATGATGACCTGCAAAACACCGGGAATATTCGCCTGCTGGATGACATTGACCTCAGAACCCGGTTGTCCGGCTATTACAACAAAGCCAATACCTCGATCAGCGGCTGGACGCCATCGGAGCACTACCGTGAGATCATTCGCGGCGTTATTCCCAACGATGTGCAGGCCCTGATACGGCAAAACTGCCCGACGACCCTGGACTTCGACCAGGCACCGTCAGGCTTCCCACCCTGCGAGTTGCCCGGGGTCGACTACGCCAAAATGACGCGGTTGTTCGCGCCCCTTAAAGCCGACACGGATTTTAGCCGGATTCTGACCTACCGGGATTCATCGCTCGGCGCGATGATCTACCTGCTGACACAGCAAGCCCAGTTCGCCGATCAGCTCCTTGAAGTGCTGCCGCCCGCGGCGCCCTGAATTTTCCACTTTGCTCCATTTGGGAAACGCCCCTCCGGTGGTTTAGAATCCCGCCCCCCGGAAGTTTTAATCTGAATTAAAACCCGGTTAACCAAGAGGGTCCGATATGAGCGCAGGTGCTCGTTTTCGTGCTGCGCTGGACGCGGAAAAACCGCTCCAGATCGCCGGCACCATTAACGCCTATTCCGCCATGCTTGCTGAGCGAGCGGGGTTTAAAGCCATCTATTTGTCCGGAGCGGGCGTCGCCAACGCGTCCTACGGGCTGCCGGATCTCGCGATGACAACTCTGAACGATGTTTGCGAGGACATTCGCCGCATCGCATCTGCCACCGATGTGCCCTTGCTCGTCGATGCCGATACCGGCTGGGGTGGCGCCTTCATGATCGGCCGCACCGTGCGCGAAATGACCTGGGCAGGTGCCGCGGGCTGTCATCTCGAAGACCAGGTCGCCATCAAACGTTGTGGGCATCGACCCGGCAAGGCGCTGGTCGCCACCGATGAAATGCAAGACCGGCTGAAGGCGGCGGTTGACGGCCGCATCGATAACGACTTTGTCATCATGGCGCGAACCGATGCTCACGCGGTCGAAGGACAGCAGGCGGCCATCGATCGCGCGGCTGCGTATGTCGAAGCCGGTGCCGATATGATTTTTGCCGAAGCACTGACGACGCTCGACGAGTACCGGCAGTTCACCGACGTGATCAAGGTTCCGGTACTCGCCAACCTGACCGAGTTTGGCAAGACCCCCTTGTTCAAAACCGATGAACTGGCCGCAGTTGGCGTCGCGATGACGCTGTATCCGCTGAGCGCGTTTCGTGCGATGTCGGCGGCCGCACTGCAGGTGTATAAGACGATCAAGGAAGACGGCACGCAACAAAACGCAGTCGATGCGATGCAGACCCGCATGGAGTTGTACGACGTGCTGGGTTACCAGGCCTACGAAGACAAGCTTGATGCCCTGTTCCAGGAACAGGGTCTCAACACAGGAGAGCAATAATGGCAGCGACTAAAAAAACCGGTGGTCTCGCGGGCGTCACCGCGGGCCAAACCCACCTGTGCACCGTTGGCAAGGAGGGCACTGGCCTGACCTACCGCGGTTACGATATTTACGATCTCGCCGACAACGCCTGCTTCGAGGAAGTTGCTTACCTGTTGTTGCACGGCAAGCTGCCGAACCGGGCCGAGCTTGATGCCTACATCGACACGATCAAGGCGAATCGCGGACTGCCCGATGCGCTCAAGACAGTGCTCGAAATGATCCCTGCCGATGCACACCCGATGGACGTGCTGCGCACCGGCGTTTCATTCCTCGGCAACATCGAACCGGAAGGCGATTTTGCAAACCAGAACAAAGTGGCTGACCGTTTGCTGGCCTGCCTGCCGTCGATGTTGATCTACTGGCATCGCTTCCACGCGGACAATGTACGTATTGAAACGGAAACCGACGATGACAGTATCTCGGGTCACTTCCTGCACATGCTGCATGACAAGCCGCCGAAAGAGCTGCATCGAAAAAGCCTGGATACGACACTAATTCTCTACGCGGAACACGAGTTCAATGCCTCGACGTTTGCCGGTCGCGTCATCACCGGTACGCTCTCCGACATGCATTCTGCCGTAACCGGTGCGATCGGCGCCTTGCGCGGAAAACTGCACGGTGGTGCGAATGAAGCGGCAATGGCGCTGATCTCGAAGTTCAAAACACCGGAGGAAGCGACCGCAGGCGTACACGAGATGCTGGCCCGAAAAGACCTGATCATGGGCTTCGGGCATCGCGTTTACACGACCTCGGATCCGCGCAATGCCGTAAACAAAAAAATGTCGAAGCAGCTCGCCGAGGACGTCGGCAACACGACCCTGTACCCGATCTCGGAAGCGGTCGAGAAAGTCATGTGGGATGAGAAAAAACTTTTCGCCAACGCAGACTTTTTCGCGGCGAGCGTTTATCACTTCATGGGCATACCGACGTATCTGTTTACGCCGATCTTTGTTTGCTCACGCATCACCGGCTGGGCTGCACACATCATGGAACAGCGTGCCAACAACAAGCTGATTCGCCCGGCGGCGGACTACATCGGTCCGGACCTGCAGCCGTGGGTCGCCATCGAAGACCGTACCTGAAACCTGGAGAAAACTAAAAATGTCTGGAGTCATCGTCCGATCGGCAAAGCGTGCCGACTGGGATCAAGCACTGGTCGATATTGCCGACTACGTTTGCAACTACAAAGTGGAGAGCGATCTCGCATTTGAAACGGCGCACTACTGCCTGATGGATACGCTCGCGTGCGGCTTCCAGGCACTGGATTATCCAGCCTGCACCAAACTGATGGGCCCGGTCGTCCCGGGAGCGACGTTGTCCGGCGGCGCGCGCGTCCCGGGTACGTCTTACGAGCTCGATCCGGTACTGGCGGCATTCAATATCGGCGCGATGAATCGCTGGCTCGACTTCAATGACACCTGGCTGGCCGCGGAGTGGGGCCACCCGTCGGATAATCTTGGCGG
>JAUHYO010000012.1 GCA_030426325.1 Gammaproteobacteria bacterium
CGTTCCCTCAACGACTTTGATCGCAACATTGGGCCGCTCATTGAGTACGGCCTGCATGGCGGTCGGCAACAGGATGGGGGCCGCCGCCAATAGCGTGCCGACAACGACGCGTCCGCTGTTGCCTTCGATGAGATCATCCAGCTCCTGCGCCGCGCTCGAGACTTGCGCGATGATCAGTTTGCCATGGCGGATCATTGCCTCGCCGTAAGCAGTCGGGATCACACCGCGATTGTTGCGGGTAAAAAGACTGACTTCGAAATCGATTTCCAGATCCTGGATGAGCTTTGTCGCGGCGGGTTGCGAAATTTGCAGCTCGCGGGCCGCGTTCTGGATGCTGCCGTACTTGCCAACAGCAACCAGCAGCCGCAATTGCTTGAGTTTCAGGCGCGTAATGGCTCGATCTACAATGCGGGAATGACGGCTCATGATGAGGGCTTGATTCGCAAGTGGCTCGCGGGAAAGCGCCATTGATTATCGCAGGAGCAGAAGCGCCAGGTATAGTTATTCTGTATATCTATTTACGATCAATTGTGGCTGTATTTGCGTAGATTGAACCAACACCACCCTCCAAACTGAAGGCCCAGATGGCAATCAAATACTCGAAGCTTGACGCAAAAGACTATGCCCGCGAGCACATGCGCGGAATCTGGGCGGCAGCCCTGAATCCGTTCAACGAAGACCTGTCGCTGAACGAAGCCGGACTGCGCGCGAACATCCGCCACTGGGTCGATGAGCTCGATATCAAGGGACTGTTCATCGCCGGCAAACAGGGTGAGTTCTTCTCGATGAGCCTCGATGAGCGCAAGCGCAATTTCGAAATTGCGGTCGAAGAGTGCGACGGCAAGGCCGGGGTTATCGTCTCTGTATCCGATCAGAATTTCGATACGGTGCTTGACCTCGCCAAGCACGCACAAGACTGCGGCGCAGATTACATCGTGGTGCATGCCCCGGTTCTCAGTTTCGTGCACGATCGAGGTGAGGTCCTGTATCAATACTACAAAGCCTTGTGCGATCGCGTTGATATCGGCATCGCGATGTGGAGCCATCCGGATTCCGGCTACGTGATGCTGCCGGAGGAATGTGCACGCATCGCCGAGCTGCCAAATATTGTTGCGATCAAGTACTCGGTGCCCCGGGAAATGTACGTTCGCCTCACCCACATGGTCGGCGACAAAATCCAGGTCTCGACGTCATCGGAGGACGAGTGGCTGGACAACATTGAGGAACTCGGATGGCAGCTCTATCTGTGTTCATCGCCGCCGTATCATTTGCAGACCAGGCATGACCAGCGAATGAACGAATATACGCGTCTCGCGTTCGAGGGCAAGTTTGCGGAGGCCCGCAAGGTTCGTGACAGCCTGAATCCGGTACGCGAAGCCATGGCAAAGACAAAACCTGCGGACAAACCCCAGGCATTTGGCAAGTACTGGCAAGAGTTGCTGGGGCAGGTCGGCGGACGGGTTCGACCGCCGATGCTTGAACTGACCGAGGATGAAAAGGCGGTAATCCGTATCGGGTTCGAAACCTGTGGTTTGAAATTGTAATAAGATTCCCGAATGACGAGACGCAAGTCATTCAACTTTGATCGTTGGGTGGACGATAACCGGCACAGGCTCGTTCCGCCCATCAGCAACATGCACCTCTTCGACGAAAAAACCGAAATGGTCGTGATGGTGATCGGCGGCGGTAACGAACGTACCGACTATCACGACAATCCGGTCGATGAGTTCTACTACCAGGTCCGCGGCAATATCGTGCTGAAGATTTCCGAGAACGGCGAACATTACGATGTGCCGATTGGCGCGGGCGAAGTCTTCTACATTCCACCGCATGTGCGTCATTCGCCGCAACGGCGCGACGAAGCATCCGTAGGCCTTGTCGTTGAGGGCAAAAGGTCGGCCGGTCAGGAGGATGGATTCGAATGGTTCTGCTTTGGCTGCGGCAACCTGATCCACAGGGTCCAGGTGCCCATCGTGGACATCGTGGCCGACCTACCGCCGCTGTTTGAGACGTTCTACCAAAGCAGAGAGGCGAGAACCTGCAAGCAATGCGGCGACTTCCATCCCGGTAAGACACCGCCCAGCGGCTGGACTTGAGATTTAAGGCGGATGTGATTTCTGCAAACAATATCGGGGAACGTGTGAAGATTGCTCATCGACCCACGGTGCACGGGTTTGTCGCCAACGGTTCTCGGGTCAAACTGTGGAAGCCTGACGTTTAGACCTGTGGAGACTCACACAGCAGGAAATACGACATTGACGCTCAGGCCCGGCCTGCCATTCCTGAGCTTGACGCGTGCGCCGTGTCGGATAGCCACGGCCTGGACGAAGCGAAGTCCAAATCCATAACCGGCGACAGGTCCCCTCGCACCGCGGGCGACCAGTTCGGCGATATTCTCGCTGTCCGTGCCCGGTCCGGTATCGGACACGCTCAGGGTGACCGACGCAGAATCTCCGGAAACTGTCACGGTTACGCTTCCATTCTCAGGTGTATGCTTCAGCGCGTTGCTGAGAAGGTTCGCAACCAAATTTGTCAATAATGGCGCTCGACCGAGGATCGTAGAGTCAGACGCAGGTGTTGATACGCTCAGCGTGACACCCTTTTGGTCGAACGCGTCCTGGTACAGCGACACGGCGTCATCGACACACTCTGCAAGATTGATGTGTTGCATCGTATGACCCGGCGCCGATCCAATTCGTGCCAACTCCAGTATTTCGCGAAGCAGGGTGAGTAAAGCGTCCGCTGCGCTCCTGATCTGATCGTCTCCAGCATTGATCGCAAGCTGCTGCAGTCGGCCGATTTCCTTATTGAGTTCGTGGGCCGCAGTCTGGCTAACCGCGTCCAGTCCAACCATCAATCGGGAAATCTCATCCAATGCCGTATTGATCTCGGCGGCAAGCGCGCCAAGTTCATCGCCTTGCTCCACCTCGCTTGCAGGAACCCGGGCGTCAACGGCGCCACCGCGAACCTGCGCGAAGACCGAATTCAGTACCGCAACACGCGAAGCGAACCGGCGCGCGACCAGGCTGATGATCAGCGCAGAAACACCGGCCATCGCGATGGCGATGAGGACCATCGACGGAATGAAGCTTTCGTACAGCGCGTCATAAGTCGCCAGGCGGCGCCCGACAATCAGGAAAAAGCGGTTACGCTGGACCCCCTTCACCTTGGCGATAATGGCGCCGGGTGCCGCGCCGGCCGCGGCCCCGTCAAAACGCAGCCAGCCGGATTCGAGCGGAATGTCTTCAGGCCATTTCGCGAGATTGCCGACCACCGCCGATCGATCCTTACGAAGCAAGAGATAGACAGAAAGCGACGGCTGAGCAACGATCTCATCCCGTGGAGACAGGTCCAGGTCCTTCGCGTCTTCGTGCGGAAGAATTCTGAAGTTGATGGCGTTCGCATAGCCGAAACCCTGGTGAAGCTCGCCGTGTTGATCGAGAATCCGGATTTCTGCTTCGATATCGGCTCGAGCGGATGCCTCGACCGCCTTCCCGACTGCCAGATACGCTGCACCCACGGCAGCAAGCGCCAAGAGAAACGACAAGGCCAAATTGAGAAAAAGAACGCGTCGAAACAGGGGCCGCCGCACCTTCACTCGTCCTTCGTGATGTCCCGTGTGACCTTTTGTGACCGGCATGCTCCAGTCAATCCTCGATTACGAGACGAAAACCCAAGTCCTCGGCAACGACTCGAGGGCCATTCGGCAGCACCTTAAGGCTTGATCGCAGTCGAGAAATTTCAGTGTTGATCACCGTGTCCTGTGGCGGCAGGAATTTGTTCTTCTTCCAGACTTCACCCCACAAAGCGCGGCGGCTCAAATACTCGCCCTTGAGGCTTGCCAAGGTCTTTAACACGGCGAAAGACTGGGGTCGAAGGGCGATCTTCTCGCCATTCCACAAGGCGACTTCATTGAGTGATCGGATCTCGAGTGCCCCCCAGACTTGCACGGACATTGGTGAGCGCATCGCGTCAGCCCGCCGCAACAACGCCCGCAATCGAGCCGTCAGCTCTCGCGGATCGAACGGTTTGTCGATGTAGTCGTCGGCGCCGAGTTCCAGACCAAGAATATGATCATCGCTGGTAGCGAGCCGACTGGTGATCAAAACGGGTGGTGCGGCCACCTCGATCTCGCTGAACCATTTCAATAGCTCGAAACCGTTCTCACTGCCTGCGAGCATTCGGTCAAGCACGACAAGGTCAATGCTGTGATCGGCCAGGCATTCTCGCGCGCCCTGTACTGTATCCGTATGGAGCGCACCGCCCCCAAGCGCTTCGATTTGCCGAATCACCAGGTCCGCGTCAACCGTTTCGTCTTCAACAACCAAAACTTTGACGCCTTCGAGCGTCATAGTTTCTGTTCTTTCGGTTGTCTTGCTGATGACCGTCAATGTGAGCTCCTCAATCGATGACCGACGAGGCAGTTTACTCTATATTGAATTCCCTCAGCCCTAACCAATGCGGTTTATCAACATCGAACTATCAATGAGAGAATCAACAAACGGCGTTGCGACAGCGATAAAGATCGGGCTTCAGTTCTGGTGCCTGGTGTCGCTTTTAGCCTGCGTATCACAGGACTCAATAGCGCCTGGCGCTGTCCCCGGAGCCACATCGAAATCCGATCCGGCAGATCACGCAGCTGAAATACTGGAGGCTGCATACGCCGAATACGATGAAGCGCGATTGGCGGGTGATGCTCCTGCAATGGTCCGCGCGGCCGTCAAGCGCCTGGATATATCGAAGAGACTGCTATCGCCATCGGTAGCAACGCAATTGTCGGAGAAGACCATTGAGATGGTGCATCAGGCCAGAGCCAGTGCAGCGGACGATGGAGAGGCGCTGACTCGAATCGACGAAATTCTGTCGGAGGTCGATCTGGATCTGACCAAAACGTTGGGCGGTTCCGGCGACCTGTTCGGTAATCTGGGCAATCTGACCGGGTCGCTGGACAGCGAACAGCTCACGACTTACGCGCTAATTCCGGGAGGGACACGACTCATACGATTGCGAATTTCATCCGACAATGGCGCTATTGTCTACGTCGAGGCGCCGGCGCACAGTGGTGTTACGCTACGGGTTGCCGAGGACAACGACACACCGGTGTGTCGAGATGCCAGCCAGCATGGCGTACTGATCTGCCGGTGGCGCCCCACACATGACGGTGTTGCGAATGTGACAATCAAGAATGACAGTGCTGTCGAGGTTTCAGTCCTGTTGATTACCAATCGGCCGATAGTTTCAGACAGCTAGGGCGACGATGCGGATTCACGTGTTTTCTTCTCCCTGTCCTCGGACAAGGCGGCATTCATTTCCTGCTCGATAAGCTTTTGTTTTTGCGGTGTTGCCAAGCTGTAGGTTGGTAGTTCGCTCGCCAGGAAGCGCTCCTCGGCATGTTCTTCCAGGTAGTCCAACAATCTATCGACAGGTAGTGGTTTCGACGGATCTCCGATGGCCGCTTTCAAAAGTTGATCGTCGTCTTGGTAGTACTGTTTCTTTATTTCGTTGCCGTCTTTTCTCAAGACGAAAAACAAATTTGTCGACGCATTCCTCTCACTCGCTGGCCTCATGCTCCCATCATCGCTCACGCGAAGCGTTTCACCCGGGATACTCATCAAGATGAGATCCGTATCGGGGATTTTCGAAAAAACTGCGACGCCCATGAGAACAATGATGGAGCTGCTGCCGTCGTCAAATATTGTCAGAGACTTGAGTGTGAAATTCGCCGATGCAAGTTCCAGCGTGCGTTCGGGTGATTGTTGCCAAGCATTGGTGGCACGCTGAGTCGGGCGATATGACCAGTGATTCTCCCTTGCAGACAGAATCAGGCTCGAGACATTCGTTTTCTCACCCACCCACGCGTAGTAACCCGTCAGCGCATCGACCTGCTCCTGACTGAGCACCGTCTCCTCAAAAACGGCAAGCTTGTTTGTTGTCGCCAGACAGGACGTCAGTATGGCCGCAAAGATGGCGATAAGGATCGCTCTTATGAGCGGGGCAGAAATGTAAGGTCGGCGAATCATTCTATTGCGAACAATATAGGTTTTCAGCTGGCAACGAAACGACTAACCGAAATGGTAACGTGACTTTTGAAGTTTCGACTTTTACGATACGGCGCATGAAAAATATCGTCTTAGTGATCTGCATTTTCAGCATCTGGCTACTGTCGCCCACGGCGAACGCACAAAACTACGGAAACCTCGTCGAGGTGTGCAACAAAGGCGATATTGACCTTAAATTCGTGTATTTCTCGACCAACAGCTCACTCTTTGGCGGAGAAAAGGCGAAGATCTCTGGCTGGTACACGATTGAACCGAGCGACTGCGAAAATGTGAATCCAACGGGTTTTGATACTGTTGCTGTAGGGTTTCTGCAGGTCAACAACGACGGTGTCCGCGGAAATCCCGTCTACCTCCTCGAGGATGCGACCAGTGTAGGTAGTACCGACTGGGCGCCATCGGTGGTCTGCGCACCGATCAACGATTCGTTGAGCTACCAGAGCGGTCTCGGAAACGTGAAACAGAAGTTTACCCCGCCGTGCCAGGACGGTTTCGCCGAATACAGGATGTCATTCGGCGTAATCCCGAACGATGTCTACCCGACATTTAATCTCACGCCCCGCGGGTCCGACCGGTTGAATCCCTGGCCTGGTGGTTCTGCCCCACCCGCGACCGCCGCAACAAAAAGTCAGCCGGAAATGAGTGATCTGGAAATCGCGGCGCGAATCATGCTGGGGGCAGCGAAGGGTCTGGAAGATGGCAAGGTGCGCAAAATATCCAACGGCTGCGCTGCCAGCAGTCTTGTGTTCGTGTTTTCATTTTCGAAAGAAGGACCGGCCCAGGCGTGTGATTGCTTATCGCGACAGATTGTTCGGGGAGAGCCTGCGAATGTTGTATCGGGTCTGATATCGAGAATCGATGCGGGGGCGGACTTCGATGCGCTAATCGAAGAATTGCCGCACCCGAATCTGGAGCGGTACCTGGAAAGCTGCATCTCGGCCCCTTAAAGGATGAACTCAGCAAAAATATTTATGCTCGGCCTGATCGGCCTTGCTGCGTCTTGCGCTGAAGACAAGGCTGGAGGAGCGGGGCACGGGACCTCGGCGGCGGCGACTGACGCTCCGATCATGGTTGTCGAGCCGGATCGCATAGAAAACGCTGGTCGCTCTGTCGTACAGGTACGCGCGACCCTGCATCAATTCGACGATGCCGTGAACGGACTGAGCTTTCCCGATGAGAGCCAGTTGCTGGCGGTCGCGCTGAATCGCGAAGTCATACTCATTGATGCGATCTCCGCAAAGGAAGTCAGCCGATTCAAACCCTGCCAGTCCTGCAGTACCGTGCACATCACGCGATCTGACGATGGTCTGCAAATCCTGATGCCCGGTCGTGCACGAAACACCGGCGCGGCCTATGAAACGGCTTCCGGCAGGAAGTTACGAGATCTGACCGGGCCGGATCATCGCGCAGCCTATTCGCCGGATCGAACGCTGCTGCTGTCCGTAGCCGACCGCCAGGCTGTGCTGGAGGATCCGGCTTCAGGAGGTCTCGTTTGGGAATCCGGGGTTACCAAGATTGGTGCGGTCGCCTATGCGCCGGATGGGTCGCGTTTTGTGATTTCGGCAGACGGAGACAGCGCACCGCGCCCTGGTGGCAAAGTCCTGATCTATGATGCAATCACGCGGGAGCTCGATACTCGTATCGACTACGCACGGGGCTCCTTTAACCATGTTGCCTTTAGTCCGGGCAGCGAACGCCTGATCCTGGGCTCTTATAAAAGTCGCGTCGTTGTCTGGGATTTTGGCAAGAGCGCCGCTCACTGCCGCTTCGACAGCGACGGCGAAGGAAACGGGCTGCGAATCCTGAAGCTCAGTCCGGACGGCCGCCTGATTGCAACAGGAGGCGGCACAGACCGATGGGGATATGCGCGTGTGTGGGATGCTGAAACTTGCACGCTGCGGGCCGAAATCAATCTGCAAAAACGCGTCGGCAGTCTAAGCTTTCACAAAGCCGAGCCGCTGTTGGCGGCGGGCTCGTGGAGCGGTGAAATTGCGATTATCGACTTGAGTAGTGTGCAGTAGAACAACACGCGATCTACAGAATGGTAATACTGTATCTCGACAGGCTTCCGCCGCGAAAATCCTCGGCATTCAGCTGCAGCAAATGCATGCCAACTGCATCCTTGTATTGCATATGCACCGCGTAATCGTTTTCCGCTCGTTGTTTGGCTGACCGATACTTTTGCTTGAAATCCTTGCGAATTTTTTGCCACTCAGACTCGCTGAGGCGTTCGGCAAACTGGTACCGAATACGGACAGATAGCACTACAAACTCGGACCCCGGTGGGGCGCCTCGCGGCGGTCTTGCTTCAACATCCGTAAAGACGATGGTGCCGTCCGGCAGCGTTTTTCGAAACGTCTTTTCCCGAGCATTCGCCCAGAATTTTGCGACGCCGCCGGCTCTTGCGATGACCTCCGGGTTGATCGCAAATCCGTGACAGACCAGTGCCTCGTGCGTTCGATCGAGTGCCATTCCGAGATGAACGCCAGAGAGCGATATGTCGTTTCCTTTCTTGAATTGCGAGGGTTTAGTGTACTGATCACAGACCGCACCCGCTGGTTTGCTCAACGATGCTCGCGCCTCATCGACTCGTTGCTCGTGTGCTGCACGTCGGCGCTGTTGCTCCGCCCAGATCTGAGCCTGACGCTCCTGCGCCCGCCGATCCGACTCTTCTTTCCACCTGGTGGCCGCATCCACTACGGCCTGCGCAGCGCGCACATCCCGAATTGATGATTGGTTGGCCTCTATCAGAGGTCCGGAATCGTGTAAGGGGCTCACAGACAGGACAGGTGCGCTCGTGTACTGCTGCCCCGCCCGATCACGCCAGGGCGTGGCTATGTGATTGGCGTGAACTTCAATATGGTACTCGGTCCGATCTCCCGGTTGATGAATCCACGTTGGCCGGGCTGGTGAAAAACCTTCCGGGCACGTTGCATTGATGTAGGACGAGCGAATGTGTTGTAGCGACCCGAACAGTCGGTAAGGCTGCGTCATGTTGACGCAAATATGCCGGATATCGCTGTTTGACCTGCTAACGCCTACCGGAGTGATGAGCGCATTCGTCAGGATGCCGCGACTGTCCTTTTTGAAGAACGCCAGTATGACCTTGTTCATTCCGTCGGGTACAAGATTTGCGCATTGACCTGGCGCCGCCTGAACCAGCCCCTGGACCATTGCACCGGACGGCAGCACACCCTCGTACTCACCCACTATTGCGAAGTACAGCGATGTCGTTCCGTCGTTGCAGATACTCGTGTCGCCGGCACCGGCCGATGCTTGGTGCGCCGGCACGAACAATACGAGGAAGAACGATGCGAGCGCCAGGCCCCATGCTTTGCTCACCGTCATTGTCGTGTCCATAGGCTTATTCCGCGAGTCACCATGCAATAACTGCCCGGGATTCTAAACAAATTACCAGCACCTCACGACTAACCGTTGCGGTTTGTTGGCCTGACCGACCGCCATAACCGTGATGGTTAGCTGACTTGCGTCATCGGTCGAGATACCTTGGTTGCGAGGAGTCATTTTCAAACAGGATATTTATGAGTAGAGCAATTCGGTCTCTGCAGAATGTACTGGGCCGTCTATTTTGTATCTGCCTTGGAGTCGCTGCCGTCGGCCATGCAGCCAATGTGAGCGCACTGGAGTGGTATGAAAACTGTTTCACGCCAGGCCGGGCGACGCTGCTGAATGACGAAGTCTTTCCCGAAATCACCAAATTAGCCGTCATCGGCAGTGGCTCCATCGAACGCATTTCTGCGACCGCGACATCCGATCAGCCGGAGCCGCTGCAGGTTGCGGTGATGGCACATCGCCGGATTTTCGCCTCGCGAGATGTTATTTTTCTGCTGGACACCGAATCCGGTTGTCTGTCGACATTGCGCTTGTCGAGCCCAATTCCGGAAAGAAAAGGGTTCGCGTATGCTCTGGAACAGCAAACGGACAACAACTGTCGCACACGCAGCGCATTGGCAAAAGCCAGTATTGTTGAGATATACAAGTGCAGGAAATCGAAGTGCCACGAAAAGAATCATCATATATTCTTGTTCCTGGGGCCGGTTGATTACGATGGAGTTACGGTGTCGGATCACCCTCTTTATGGCGGTGAGTTTAATATCCGTGAATTATCCAAACACTTGACTCGGCAGTGGTAGTCGAATCGGTACAGTTAAAATATGAATAATGATCAGACGCTGCATGCGGCGGACGCCCCATCTACACCGTACATTTCCTACTTGCGGGCGCTGTCAGGTGACACGGCGCCGCCCGAGATTGACTGGGCCATCGCCAACAAGAACTATCATGTTGCCAACAGTCGCATGGACCGACCCGCACAGGCGCAAGCAATGCGCGCTGCCCTGGAGGCATATGAAGGGCGTCCGGGAAACGATACTGCCGCGGCTTTGTATGACTGCCTCGCCATGCACAAATGGCCGGCTGGCTTGTACTCAGAACAGCGCATTCACACGCTCGGCGACGGTCTGTCAGTCAGTGCGTCAACTATCAACATGCTGCAGAGTATTGCAGACGAAACACCGCACCGGGTTGTGTTCATTAATGCTGTGGTCTGGTTGCTCGCATTGGGCAGAGATCTGGATCAGGAGTTTCTACGTATCGCAGGGTTCGATTCTGAGCTGACAGACGCGATCTGGCATGCCTGTGAGGAGTCAGAGGCCGCGATGATTCAGGGCGATGCGCTGCGTTTCTCTTTGGCCAAGGCCGGTTCATTTGAAGCGAGAGGGTGGCTCTGCGACCAGCTTAACAACGAACCGTCCGACGAGCTGCGCGCGTCAGTTCTACGTTACGCCTACTCGGACACACATCCGGAACCTATCGAACTGTATGGCGAACCAAATCCGAAGTTCTCTGCCGCTCTCGTTGATTTCGTAAAGAAAACGAAATTATTGAAAGAACTTGAAGCTGAGACGATCGACGATGCGTTGTGCCAGGCGGCGCTGGAGATTCTTTCAGACGGTGTCTGCGGCAGCTGCACAAATGGCGTCGAGCTCAGCTATTTCAAACCTACGATATCGATTGAAAAGTTGCTTTCCCTGCTAATCGGGCATCTCGAGGGCCGGGCACTGTCGCTGGACGAACTCTTTAACCTCGCGTGGATATACGATTGCCTGTTTGAAGAAATTGACCGTTGGCTCAGCCAGAATCCGGACGCACTTTTTGATGAAGGCGACCTCATCATCGGGCGAAGGGAGCACCAGGCGCTGGCGAAGAAAATTCGTGATGTCTTTGAGAACGCCGAAAACAAAGACCTGTTGGATGCGGCGATGAAGTCCGGTGGTGTTAACGGCAGCACCGCCCGGCTCGCCTTGAACCGCATTCAAGGAGTCGTGCAAGGGACGCGTCGCGACGATTTCGATGAACATCTCAAAGAGCTTCAGGAAAGCCTTGCTCGCGGTGCCGAACAACGAAACGTCCCGCTTTCGGGTTTTCAAACCATGATCGAGGCAGCCAACGGTGATGCCCGAAGTGTTGCAAGAGCCATCGAATGGTGCGAAGACTACCTCGCGTGTATGGGGGGATCCGGTCCGGACCTCAACGCCGGCGGACAACGCGTTCTTGGACACGCACTTGGGTTACTCAGATCCAAACCAGGATTGGGTCATGGGCTGATACGAGCGGGCCTGCAATCGAGAACTCATTTCCACATGGCGATGATGGTGTTGCGTTCTTACCCAATGGACTATTGGCCCGAAGACATTGAGCGATCATTGCGAAGTGGATTATCACGCAGTGAAATAGATGCCGAAATGTTTCAGGGTGCTATCGAGGCACTGGTCGCGCACAAGGCAGCGAAGTAGGCGATCATGGCGACGCGTGTGCCGGTGGGGGAGTCAGGATTGCTCTGGCGGTGTATGTGCCGAGAGTACGAACGTCTATGTCGTTCACCGGCGCGGCCTCCGCGGGCCAGCTAACCGGATTGGTTAGTGGCTTTACTCATACTATCTGTCCTATTCTAAATGCCGTTTCAGGTTCAATCGAGCGGATCGGGGTGTACGGCATGAGCAGTTTGGTATCCAGCGCAAGGACATTCGCGTTCGCCGCGCACAATGCAATCGGGCAAGGAAGCGTAAGCAGATCATGAACAAATCAGGTAATCTCCCGAACGACCGACAACCCGTCGTTGCATCACTCGTCGGCCTGCTATCAATGTTGCCGCTGCTGCTACTGCCGACCAGCAGCTTCGCGGCCGCACAGAAGAACGATGTCGTAATCTACGAAGGCGAGGGGCTGTGGGTCATGCGACAGCCCTGGGTGGAATCCCAAGCGTGGTGCGAAAATGGGGGAGGTTCCCCGGCACACAAGATCTACGACGTCTATGCTTACTACGATGTACCCCATGAGCGGCGTATGGAACGCCTCGGGCCGGGGTACGACGAATTCGTCCGCGATAAGGTCGTCGCAGCAATCAAGAAACTTTGTGGTTCTGATACGGCAATAACTGACGTAGTTGTAACGATGTACAGGAAGAGCGTGGCAACTGAGCCAGCTGGACTGGTTGATGATCTCTACAATAGCAAGACTCAGCCGTGGGACATCATTTCGTTCAAAGTCGATGGTGCTGGAGTCACTCCGGTCAAACACCAGGCGAAGGAGGCGGCCTATCACCTGACGCAAGCTGAGTTGGCGGCGCTTGATCCAAGGAGCAAGGAAACCATTCAGAAGGCCGCCACAGCGACACGAATTACCGACTACCTTTTGTATGAGGGTAAGGGTTTCAAAATCACGTCTGTATTCGATCAACCAGGCGAGGCCTGGTGCGAACATGTTTACGTTCCCTTATTGCTTGTCCACGACAGTTCGGATGATGTGCTCGACCAGATGTTCAGTCCGGACTACGAATCATTTCTGCAGGCAGAGATTGTTCCGAAAATTCAGGCGATTTGTCCGACGTTTCCTGATGCCGCTGAGTACTTCAAACAATCCATTCGATTGGAATTCACGCGTGCAGGTGAATCCCGCGTAGCCAGCTTCATGGATTTCAGCGTTGCTGCGGACGGTACGGTTTCCTGGCGGGAGGGTCGACAAACAGAGCGCCAGGTTGCTCTGGCCGCCGCGCAGCGTGAAGAGCAAGCCAGGCAGGCAGCTGCAGCGCAGCGTGAGGCGCAAGCCAGGCAAGCGGCCGCTGCGAAAAGAGCGAGTGACTATATTGAAGTCGAATGCGATAGCGCGATCACGGGTTACATGCATGTCAACACGGTTGTGCCCTACGTCAAGATGGTTTCCACGCTAAATCAGGTAGAAAGCAAAAAGCTGGGCAACGAGATGGCGGATTGTTTTGACGCATTGACCACCATGTTGCGACTGTCGAACCCATACGCGAGTAGCGTCAGGTTTGACGTGTTTGACAACAGTGGAAAGTCGTTTGTCCAGAACGAAGTGCCGCTGACTCCGGAATTCCAGACTGAGCCAGTGCATCGGCCTGACAAATTGCAACTGTTTTCGGGCCGCTGGAAGTCGGAGTGGTATGAAGCAGAAATCAGATGGGACTGGAAGAAATCGGAGTTCATCGGCACCATCGATACCGTCACTGAGAAGGGCGCGACGCTTGGATTTAAGGAGCGCGATCAAATTCTGGTGGCGAGAGTTCTTCCGGCTGTTATGGTCAATGAAGCCGGCATTGGTCTTCCAGTAACATTGAGACTTGCACAAACACCGGAACCCTGGGTGATCAAAGGTGCGCTGGCTATCCAGTTCGAATCGAAAGATATGATGATGTTCAGCGAGGGCAAAGGTGACGATTCAATAATAATGATGTTTGAGCGATTGGTTTATCCATAGCTGGAAGAAATGATTATGGGCGAGGTAAGCAAGCAGCCAAGCGAAGGCGGTTCCGGAGGCAAAAGAGGCCATTCGAACATGGAGCGCCGGGTATACAACGATGAAATCAAGGAGGCGTCCCGTCGAAAAAGACGCAAGGATGATGATGCAGCCGCAGAAGAGGGATTGGAGGATGCAGCAGATGAGCGCCAGGTGCCTGGTGCGCCTTAAGATAGCGGTCGCAATCCTGCTTGCGTCTGTTATGTCGGAGCCGATCCTGGCCGAAGGATTCACGGCGATACCAGGCAAGCTCTCACCTGAGTATTCCGCCGAAGTGATCCAGGCAAACGCGCGGGAGGAAAAGTATCTTTCGGTGAAGATGTTTGAGAAACCCGTTAGCTGGACTGCGTTCCACCAGATGGTCAGCAAAAAGGTTACCGAGGGCGGTGTTGCTATCGGTGTCGGCGTTGTTGTGGATGCTCAGAATGAGCACTGGCCAAGCGATGAGCTGACTGCTCACATTCGCAATGTCAAAAAGGAAATTGTTGAGATATTGGTCGGCGACAAGAAGCAGGGAGTTGTCGGCTTTGCCGAAAAGTATGGCGTAAGGGTGCAGGTAGTCATTCCAGTTATCTACCACCGTGACCAAAGCTTCTCGATCACGACCGCCGGTGAGAAAATACAGGTGCCACTAACGCTGGGTAGCATACTGTTGGCCGTCAATGATCATGTCTATGCGTTCAAGTCAAAAGGCGTACTGATTGATTCCGTCGACGAGTTGCGTCCGCATTTTGAAAGTTACATTAAAATGGGGAAGCATCTCGTCTCAGCGGCGGAGTACACGGACCAGAACAATGCCTATATCGCGACACTCGAAGAAAAACTGGCGAATATCAACCGCAAGATAGAGAAGTCCGATGCGGTAATTGCCAGAGCCAAAGCCAATAATATCGAATTGATCCTGCTCGGTGCGATGGCCTCGTCGAAGGATTGGTCGCCCTTAACGGCAAAGGGCCGTGAGAATCGACTGGCGGTGGAAACCTATTTCGACCTGCATGGACTGCCGATAAACAAACAGCGCTACGACCCGATCGCATTGCACGATACGTTCGAGGTTCACGCGCACCCGGTTTACCAACGTGGCTGTGAATTCGGCGATGCGGAGAGTTGCAAGATACTCGCGTTCAACTACGAGAGCGGTCGCGTCGTGGCTAAAGACCTGGCCAAGGCGGCGCAGCTTTTCCGACTGGCGTGTGACTACGGTTCGCCGGTCGCGTGCAACAAGTTGGCGGAGTAGTTGAGCACCGACAATAAACTCAAGTACGGGTGTTAAGGGCCTCCACCGGGTGAAAGCCCTGCTGGCAGCAATCTATTGGTGTCTACGATAACGGGCGGAAAGAACACGAGAGCGAATGATGATCAACGAAACAAAAGATAAATTCCTGATGCATGAGGTCTTGCACATGACTTCGTTCCTGATGTCCAGCGTGGATGCCGAGCTGTTGGAGCATCCTGCCATTCAAAGCAATGATGACTGGTCGGCGCTTGCAGACAGGGCTCATCAGGCACTCTTCGATCTCTATCAGTCTATCGGCGCAGCAACACTGCCCGATGGAAAAGAGAAGGACGTGTGATTCGAGTCGTTAAACTTCGATCGATAAGGACCACCGCATCTGAATGGTGAATATTCGCATCGCGATCGGCCTGCCCCTGGCCGCTATTCCTACTTATGCTTCAAAGCCGCGATCGTATGCCGCGCCCGTGCGCGCCGAATATCATCAAGCTGCTTTAGCGTCTGCGTTTCGGCAATGTCGATCTGCTGCTCGACCTCCGGAGTGTACGCCGGCGTGTTTTCGATTTTGAGCCGGTGATGGCCAAGCGAAATGACATCGTCGTTGCGCAGTATCTTGGTTCTGACCTGAATTGAATTGACCGTGGTGCCATTGGTACTGTTCAAATCCACCAGGAGTACCGCGTTTCGGTAGACCTGCAATAGGGCGTGGTTGTTGCTGACAAAGCGGTCGTCGACCTGGATGTCAGACAGCTTGCTGCGACCGACGACATAGTTTCCGGGAGGCATCGAAAATATCCGCAGTGTCTTGCCGTCGCGAGTGAGTACGACGCGCGGAGTGGTCGGCGCCTGTCGCTCAAAATTCTCGGCCTCATTGATCGCAAGTTCATCCAGGAGGCCGGGCCATCCTTTTGACTCGGCGTGCAGTCGCAAGCAGACATCGGCCGGAAAAACGGTATCAACATTGTCGTCATCGTTCGCTGCGAGCCATTTGGTGCGCAGGTACAGGCAGGCTTCCTGCGAGTCGAGTGGATTCATTGACCAGGTTGTTGGCCGCCGCTGCGCGAAGCTTCGTAAACTGTGCTCACGCAATATCGCGGAAAAATCGGTGGTGCCGGCAATAACAAACCGCAGTGAGTATCGAGAGTGCTCTTCGAGTGCTGCGAGCCAGTTCAGGAGCGTTCGTGTGCTGGCGGTCGTGCGTTCGAAATTGTCAACGCAAAGAACCGGTACGCGACCTTTGCCAGTCATCTCGGCAAGAAACCGGCCGAGCAGGCCCAGCAACTTTTCATCACTTAAGTCACGATGCTTGACGCCAAACTGCGCCAACATGCCGTCGACGAGCTGTCGCGGTGAGAGGCCGGCGCCATCGATTACGGCAACAGGAACGTCGCGTCCGATCCACGCCGCGTGTTCCCTGATGGTGGTGGTCTTACCGGACCCCGGAGGGCCGGATAGCAGCGCGCAAGCTCCGGCGTGGTCGAGCGCGGAGTCCAGATGATGCCGTGCGGCGAGGTAAGCGCCGTAGGCGATGATGAGTCGCGGGTCGGCGTGTTCGCCGAAGGCCTTGCTGCTCAGGGTTTTGTGGGCTGAATCCATACTGGCGGTTCTTGCGTGTTATTGTGGAGACATTATTACCCGGGAACGGGCTCCGCCGCGGCGGAGATTCCATAATATACGTCAGAAACGGGGATCTGGCCGCTTCGAGGTGATCACGCCAACTCGTATTGAGGTGGCCAGCGGTCCCTCCAAGCTAATGATTTCCCTTCACTTTTAGCTGTTGCGGCGCCAAACGAACGGTGCATACTGCGCGCGAACAAACTGACCGCGCGCATTGAACTCGCGCAATGAGAACGAATCATAGATGGTCGGGCGAGTTGCGCCCGGTTCTTACCTATTAAAGGAGTTACACCGTAATGTCATTCAACGGAATTAAAGCGTCGTTATTGGCTATTGCGATAATTGGTTTATCCAGTCTGGCAATCGCACAGGATGTTGCAGGCGGCGGCATGCGCAGCATAACCGTCATCGGTCAGGGTGAGGCTGCCGGGCCACCGGACCGCGCGTCAATCAACGCCGGGGTGCAAACACTCGCACCCAGCGTTGCCGAGTCGTCGGAGCAAAACCAGGCGATCATCGAGCGCATCATGGCTGCATTGAAACAGGAGGGCATCGACGCGGCGGATATCCAGACGGCGGACTACAGTATCTGGCCGGAACAGCAACACGACCCGCGCGGCAGCGGCGAGATCACAATCACCGGCTACCGGGTCAACAATACAGTGCGTATCACCGTGAAGGACATCGACCGGCTGGGCAAAGTGCTGGCGGCGGTTACCAATGCCGGTGCGAACGCGATCCATGGCATTGGCTTTAGCGTCAAGGACACCGCTGCGCTCGAAGGCCAGGCACGTGCCGCCGCGATGGCGGATGCCCGCGAAAGAGCCGAAGCGCTGGCGAACCTGGCCGGTGTGAAGCTCGGCAAAGTCCTGAGCATTTCAACGACGCCGGGCGGAAGCTACCCGATGCCGTTCATGGGCGGTGGCCGGGAGATGGCGATGTCGGCGTCAGTACCAGGAATCTCATCCGGGCAGCTCAGTATTAACGTACAGGTGCAGGTGAGCTACGAGATTCGCTAGGTGACCTTACGCCGGTGGGAAAGCCGTTTCTCAGTCAGCTTCCACCGACTTGAGGATGTCGTCCCAGCGCCGCGTAAGTAAATTCGTTTTGTAATCGGGTAAGCGGTACTGCCAGTCCGGCAGTGTTTCGCTGATGCCGGTGAGCGCTTCGTCAGGCTCACCGGCTGCAGTGAACCTTACCCATGTCTCTTCGTCGTCGCTGCTGACCTCGGCGGATATCTGCAAGCCGTTCCAGGTTTCGAATACGACTGATGTTTCGGCGGGGCGGTCGACGGCCTTCTTGACGTCATCAAACCTGAGTGTATCCAAAGCCGCCGCGATGCCGTTGGCGACGGTTGGGTAGCTGAGCTCCCGTCCTTTTGGAATATCGAGCACGGTGAAATCAGTCTGATCTTCAGACTCTTTCGCGATGGCAAGCGTCTCGCCGTCGCTGTGCGTGATCGTGACGCTTCGAACCTGCTTTGCGTCGATGTCCAGAATATCGGTCAATAACCAGGCGCTTGCCGTCGTCGGAATGGCCGGGTTCCGGTCAACAAGATAGCTGGTCTCTTCGTCGGCGAGCCGTGCGTAGCGGTGGTTCCCCTGTGCGGACTCGCCAAGGATGACGGCGTAGGCGATGCCTTCGCCCTCGAGCACTATGCTGGTGCCCGTGCCACCGTTCTCCGGATCATCAACGCCCAGCTTTTCGTAGCGCTCGGGATTCGAGGTTTTTTCCTCAACAATCCGGGCTTCGGCCAAAGCGACGATGAGCGGCCGTAACTTGCCGATATCAACGGCGTAATTGTCGCGGCTACTGTTCACCCAGGTGCCGGATTCCTGCCGCAAGGTCAGGGGATCGGCGTCGGCAGTCTTGATGTGGATCTGCTGTATTGCGTTTGCGTGCCCGGCAAGCTCCGGCAGCAGGGCCCGACCTTCGGATTGTGGGCTCACGTCATCGGTGCGCTCGACAATAGCAATGAGCAAAACCAGCGCCAGGACAACAGTCACGAGAATCCTGATCGTTTTCGGGGTCATGCCTGCCCCCGTTGCCGGCGCCGCCAAAGCACGAATAACACGGCCAGTGTCAGCAGTAATGGCACAAGTCCGATATTGATGATCTTCAGCCAGGTGCCCAGGTTCTCGATGTCTTCATCCAGTCCCCGTTGCACGGCCCGCAACTCCTTGCGGATCGATGCGCGCTGGTCCACGAAGCGGTCGACCTCGGCCTGCTGTTCAGTCGTCAGCAGCAGGCTGCCGGTATCCTCACGGGATGACTCCAGTTCGCCGAGGCGCCGCTCGGTCTCGGCAAGCTCCTGCTGCAGGCGTTGCTCGGTTTCACGAAAGCGGGCTTCCGCGTTCGCGCGAAGTTCTTCGACTTTGCTGAACGGCCGCGAAAAACTGCCGCGGCTGCGAACCGTGATCAGGTCCGTGCTACCGGTCAGACTATCGAGGGCGTTGATGACGAACGCGCCATTGCTCGCGAAGGAATTGGCAATCTGCTGGCCGAAGAAACTCTGCACCTGCACCCACATCGTGTCAGTCAGCAGGTCGACATCGGCGACAACGATCAGGTTTGCGGGCTCGGCTGATTCGCTTAAGAATTCCGACGGCGCATCGTCGTCGGACTCGTCTTCGCTCCCAACCGACATCGAGGGATTCCCATCCGGGAACGCGCTGGGCAATGTGCCGCTGATTCGGGCCGCAACTACGAGGGGTTCACCGCCCGGCACGAATCCGTCCTGCAATGCCCTCGGGTCCGGCAGAAAAGAGAACCGCTCGGCCGGTATGGTTCGGGACGCCGGACTCGATGCCAGCAGCGGCTCGAATGTCGCTTCGCTGTCCTCGGCCAGTTTCAATCGACCTGCCATGGCTGCATTCATCGCACCCAGTTCAGCCGTGACGATGTCGCTGCTGTTCATCTGATCGGCGGTAATACCGAGGTAGCCATAGTGTCGTGAAGGGCGGTTGCTGAAGCCGGTGTTGATGGCGAGCGCAAGCTGCGCATCGGCAACCACGTCCTTCGTGCTGAACTCGATTCCCCAGCCATCAAACAACAGCGGCAGGTCGGATGCCTGACCGATGGGCGACATGCCCTGGGGCATTCCCTCAGCAGTTGCTGCATCAACCGCCGCAACCGGGTCGACAAATATCAACGCCTTGCCACCCTGCATCACGAACTGATCAATTGCATACTGCGTCGCGTCCGACAGGCCTTTTGGCTGCACAATCCACAGCACGCCAACGTCGTCCGGTACGGCCTCAAACGATGTGCCGAGGTCGCGTATCTCGAAAAGCTGTTGTGCCTGCTGGTAGACGACCCAGCTGGGCTGCATGCGCTGCAGCTGCGGATCGAATCGCCCGGACATCGAGACACCGGACACCAGCCCAATGACCTTGCGCTCCGGATTGGCCAGCGTGCTGACAAGTTTGGCGAGATCGTATTCGAGAAACGCTTCCCGGTCAGGCTGGAAGAACGGGATGATTTCCTCATCGCCGACGCTGTTGGTACCGGCGAGGCCGAGGTACACAGGATCGGGTGTCATGCCGAGCTGCACGCCGTGAAGTCCGAACTTTGCTGCCCGGTCTTCTTCTTCCGAAAACGGCAGCGGGTCGATGACACTGAGGCGAAGCTTGCCGCGACTGCTGTTCGCAAACTCCTCGAGCATTTCGCGCACGCGGTTGGCGTAGTCACGCAGCGACGGTGTGTCTTCGGTCGCCTGGTCGGAGAAATACAGGTACAGATTGATGGGTTCGTCGATGTTTTGCAGGATGCGTTTCGTGCCATCCGACAGCGTGTACAGATTGTTTTCCGTGAGGTCGATGCGTACGCCCTTGAGCAACTGATTGGACGCAATGACTGCCGCGATGAAGGCGACCGCCAGCAGTAGCAGACCGGAAGCACCCAGACGTTGTTGTGATTGTGTACTCATCGTCAGTCGGCCTGCTTCCAAACCAGTACAACGGTATTGGCGTACAGAAACGCCACGATCACCAGTGCGAAATAGACGAGGTCGCGCAGATCAATGACGCCCCTGGATATATCGGCGAAATGCGTCAGAAAACTCAATGACGCGATGCCGTCAACGAGGACCTGTGGTGCCCAGCTGGAAAAGAGGTCCAGCACCAGCGGAAAGCCGGACAACAGAAAGCCGAAACAGACGACGACACTGAGAACAAACGCAATGACCTGGTTACGTGTGCAGGCTGACAGGCATGATCCTATGGCAAGAAAGCCGCCGGCCATCAGCAGGCTGCCGATGTAAGCCGCCAATATCGTGCCGTTGTCCGGTTCGCCAAGGTAATTGACAGTGATCCAGATTGGGAAGGTCAGGAACAGGGCAATACCCGTGAACGCCCACGCTGCCAGGAACTTGCCCACAACGGCCTGCATCGGCGTAATCGGTAGCGTCATCAGGAATTCGACCGTGCCGGACTTGCGTTCTTCGGCCCACAGGCGCATCGCAATCGCGGGCACGAGGAACAAATACAGCCACGGATGAAAATTGAAAAAGGCGCGCAGGTCGGCCTGGCCGCGTTCGTAGAATCCACCGAGATAAAGGTGAAGGCCCCCATCAGCATCAGAAAGATCACGATAAAAACGTAGGCAACCGGTGTTGCAAAGTAACTCTGCAATTCGCGTCGGAACACTGCCTTGATCATGTTCATGTGGCGACCTCCGCTTCGGGAAGGTCACCGCCTTGCGTTACGCGGCGAAATACCGCGTCAAGATCGCCGTCGCCCTGATCGGTCAGATTCTTCGGTGTGTCGTCGACCAGTATGCGGCCATTGGCGATGATGATCGCGCGCGTGCAAACGGCATTGACCTCTTCCAGTATGTGCGTCGATATCACGATGAGTTTGTCTTCGGACATCGAGCGAATGAGCTGCCGGACTTCGTGCTTTTGGTTCGGGTCAAGCCCGTCGGTCGGTTCGTCGAGGATCAGCACGTCGGGGTCGTGCAAAATGGCCTGCGCCAGTCCCACGCGACGCTTGAATCCCTTGGACAGCGTGTCGATGGACTGAGCGAGCACCGGTGCAAGGTGCAGCAGGCTTATGACCTCGTCCAAACGCTGCCTACGATCAATGCCGGTCAGTCCACGAACATCGGCGACAAAATCCAGGAATTGCCGCGGTGTCATCTCGGCGTAGAGCGGGGCACCCTCGGGCAAGTAGCCCATGTGGCGCTGTGCTGCCAGCGTGTCCGTGAGGATGTCGTGCCCGCAGATCGAGGCGGTTCCAGTGCTGGGTGTCACGAAACCGGTGACCATTTTCATGGTCGTCGATTTGCCCGCGCCGTTCGGCCCGAGGAAGCCCAACACTTCCCCGGGTTTGCACGTGAAGCTCAGGTCGTCGACAACCGTGTGACGGCCATAGCGCTTGGTCAGACCTTTCGTTTCCAGCATCGGGCTTTTCTGTTCGATCCGTTCCAGTGGTAGCGAGCGGCCGATTTTTTATCAAAATGAAAAGCGGCTTTCAAGACCTGCCCGAAGGTCTGCCGCTACTCGGTAGCATCGACTGAGTCGGCATCAACAGCTGCCGCTTCATCATCTTCTTCAGACTCCTTCTTCTTGTCCTGCACCTGCTTGACCAACTCAGTATTGATGCTGCCAGCGGCACCGCCGCCCGACGCTGCGCTCATTCCGTAATTGCTCGACGAACCACCCTGGGTTGCCCCCAGCATGGCGGCATTGCTGTTCGCCAGGCTGCCACCGACTTCTGCGAGTCGGTGTAGGCCGTCGCCAGGCGCTCGAGGAGGCCGTGCAGCGCCTCGGTATCCTGAACCCCGCGAGCGCACTGCACCGCGAGCTCCAGGCCTTCGACGGACTCGGGCTGCTCGTCGAGCAGCACCGATACGAGCGTGGAGGCGGTCGACGCATCCCCCAGCCGACCGAGCCACAGGCGAGTGGCGAAGAGGATGAGGCTCACCGGCGTCTGGCCGTTCTCCCGAGCCGCCTCGATCGC